>JAGLWJ010000459.1 GCA_023133475.1 Phycisphaerae bacterium
GCTAAAGCCATGGGCCACCCGACCTACAGACTCCTGTTTTTAGTCGTCATACTTATCTTTGAGACGCTTGTACTTTTTCTTGTACTCGTCCCCGCGTTCCTTTTCTTTCTTGACCTTTTCCGCCAGGCGGTGGTTTTCGTGCTCCAGGTAGCGAATCTGGCGGTAGGCCTTCTCGAGCTCGACACAGGCCTCTTCGTGCGTTGAGGTGGCGGGCACTTGGGCGCTGTTGACGTCCTCGGGAGGTGGGCCGGTGTTGATGTACACGTCCGGTGCGGTGGCTTGAACACAACCGAAATGAGTCACAAAACCGATCGAAAGCAAGAATAACATCAAAGGCAGGATTCGTTTCATGGCAAACTCCTTATTCTTAGCTATCAGCTATCAGCTATCCGTCATGGGTGGGTCACCTCTTCAGAGGTGGGGGACACGAATGGTTCGCCGATTCGTGTCCCCCACGGCTAAAGCCATGGGCCACCCGCTGATAGCTGAAAGCTGATAACACCACACTGCCATATTGCAGCCTGGACCGGTTGGCGTCAAGATAGCGCCTATGTCCATCCGGGTCACGTTTATCTTCGGATGCACCGGCTGCGGCAAAGGTGCCCTGGGACGCGCGCTGGCTGAACGCCTGCGGGCGGAGATCGTCAGTGTGGATTCAATGAAGATTTACCGCCGAATGGACATCGGGACAGCCAAACCGTCCCCCACCATGCAAGCTCAGATTCCACACCATCTTATCGACGTGGCAGACCCTTGCGAAGAGTTCTCGGTGGCCCGGTTCATCGAGCCGGCAGGCCAAGCCATCCAAGCCATCCACCAACGAGGCCGACCTATCCTGGCGGTGGGCGGGACCGCCCTTTACATCAAGGCGCTGAGCGAAGGGCTCTTCGAAGGCCCGTCCGCCGACGAGGCGGTGCGGGCGCGGCTCAAAGCCCGAGCCGCCGAGATCGGCTCCGACGGGCTCCATGCGGAACTGCAACAAGTGGACGCACCGGCAGCCGAAAAGATTCACCCCAACGACCTGCGGAGAATCGTGCGGGCTTTGGAGGTCTACGAACTCACCGGCACACCGATCAGCACCCTGCAAACCCAGTGGGACTCGCAGCAAACGGTGTACGATTGCAACTTCGTAGGCCTGCGACGCGAGTTGGAGGACCAGAACCGGCGAACCAACCTGCGGGTCAAACACATGCTCGAAGCGGGGCTGGTGGACGAAGTGCGGGCATTGTTGGCTCAGGACGCCCCGCTGAGTCACACAGCCGCCAAAGCCGTCGGCTATGCCGAGATCATCGAGCATCTTTCCGGCAAAGCCCCCCTTGCGGAAGCGGTGGAAAAGATCAAAATCAACACCAGGCAGTTGGCCAAGGCACAGCGGACGTGGTTCAAACGCTTTCGGCAGGTGCACTGGATCGACCTGCAACCAGGCCTGACGGCGGAGGACGTGGCGGATACGCTGATCAAAGAGCGGGGGCGGCAATGGTTCGAGTCACCGAGCTGACCAATTTGGCGGTGGACCTGGTTGACGTGCACAAGACCTACCGCAAGACCGTTCAGGCTCTTCGCGGTGTCAACGTGCAGGTCCGTCGCGGCGAGATTTTCGGCCTGCTAGGCCCCAACGGCGCCGGCAAGAGCACCCTGGTCAAGATCATGATGACAGTGGTCCGCCCGGACAAACTGGTCGGGACCATTCTGGGCCGTCCGCTGGGGAATCGTAAGAAGCTGGCTCTGATCGGCTATCTGCCGGAGAACCACCGGTTCCCCCCGTACCTCACCGGGGAGGAGTTGCTCGACTACTACGGGGCGCTGGCCAAGGTGCCCAAAGCCATGCGCCGGCGTCGTGCGGCGGAGTTGCTCGAATGGGTGGCGATGAGCAAATGGGCCAAAACCTGCGTCGGCGAATACTCCAAGGGCATGATGCAACGGCTGGGGCTGGTGCAGGCACTGCTCAACGATCCGCAGTTATTGGTGTTGGATGAGCCGACCGACGGGTTGGACCCCGCCGGGCGACGGGCAGTCCGCGAGTTGCTGTTGAGGCTGCGGTCCGAAGGCAAGACCATCTTTCTGAACTCGCACCTGCTCAGCGAACTTGAGATGGTGTGCGATCGGGTGTCGATTTTGGTGAACGGCCTGGTTGCTCGGCAGGGCACGCTCCGGGAGTTGACCGAACATACCGTCGAATACCGCATCACCACCACCGGCGATTTGGCGGCGGTCAAGGAGGCGGTGGAGCGTTGCGGTGCAAGGATTGATAACACGGTGATTATTCTGAACGGGCACAACGTTGCCAAAGTCAACGAGTTGATCGACCTTCTGCGTGGCAAAGGTGTTCTGATCGAGTCGGTGGTGCCACACCGCTTCAGCCTCGAAGAGGTGTTCATGGAGACGCTGGGCACCGCCAGATAAGGGTGGCATAATTGTAGGGCAGAGGATCGTGGATTGGACTCATGCAGTTTTGCGCGTTGATAGTTGACAGCCTTCGCCACGCACTGGATCGCAAGCTCTTTTGGATTCTGGTGGCGATTACCGTGCTTGTCACGCTCATGATGCTCAGCATCGGCTTTGAGGGCGGCAAGGTGAGCCTGTTCTTCGGGCTGGTGGAGGCTGAAGTCGATAGTTATGACCCGCTTGCGGCATCGGGGAAGGCTCGCCTGGTGGGCGTAGTGATTTATGGGCTGATGGACTTCTTCCTGGGATGGGTGGGCATCACGCTGGTGATTATCGCCACCGCGGGGTTGTTCCCGGCTATGATGGAGAGCGGCGTCATCGACGTGGTGCTGTCCAAGCCCATCAGCCGCCCGGTCCTGTTTTTGTATAAGTACCTGGCGAGCATGGTGTTCGTGCTGATCCAGGCGGTGCTGTTTGTGGGGTTTACGTTTCTGGTGATGGGGCTTCGCTGGGGCGTTTGGGTTCCCGGGTATCTGCTTTGCATCCCGTTGCTGGTGTTGTTGTTCAGCTATGTTTATTGTGTCTCGGTGCTGGTGGCGGTGCTTACGCGAAGCACGCTGGCGGTGATTCTGATAAGCCTGGGGGCGTGGGTGGTTTTTTCCGGGGTGCGTCAGGCCCCCGCCATATTCGATACCTTTCCCGAACTTCAAAAGCATCACGTCACCCACCAGGTGGTTCGAGCGGTCAGTTGGATTCCCCCCAAGACCGCCGACGTGACTTACCTGGCTGCAAAGTGGAGCAACGCCGGCACCAGCCTGGACATTATCCCTGCCTCCGCAATGGAGGACGTATCCGCCGCGGAGCGGGGCCAGTTGGAGCGAAGTAATCAATGGGAAAAGGAACAGCTCGAGATCAGCGCGTTTAGCTCCATCGGCTCGTCGTTGTTGTTCGAGGTTTTCGTCGTATTGCTGGCCATGTGGAAGTTCACGCGGATGGATTTTTGAGAAGCAGACGTAGGGCGGGTTCCACCCGCCTTCGTGGCATGGCGCGGCGGGTGGAACCCGCCCTACTTTGGTGAAATTGCTAAACGTTCTTTATGTTATTACCGACCTCGAAACCGGCGGAGTGCCGTTGCATCTGTTACGGCTGGCAGATTACGCCAAACGGCAAGGGCTGGACGTAACCGTCTGCTGCCTCGCGCCGCCCGGGCCGGTCTCGCGGATGTTGACCGACGCCGGAATCGCCAATACCGGCTTGGGAGCCCGAGGCCCGTGGGACTGGCGGGTGTTGGAGCGTCTGGCGGATCAAATCCGCACTGTCCGCCCGGACGTGGTCCACGCCCTTTTGTTCCATGCCAACCTGGCATCTCGAATAGCCTGCATGCTCTGTGGGTTCCCCGCACGACGGCTGATCTGTGAGATTCAAACTGCCGAGATCGAACGCCCGTGGCACTTGTGGGTCGATCGTTGGACCCAGCGTTGGTGTCGTGCCATTGTGGGCAATTCGCCTTCGGTGATCGAGCACCTGCGTTCTGCCGGGCACATTCATCCTTCACGCCTGCACCTCATCCCCGGCGGGATTGATCCTGATGTCATCGCCCAGGCCCAACCTGTTGGCCGTCGGGATATGGGTATCGAGAACGACGACCCGATTTTGCTATGGGTTGGCCGACTTGATCCGGTCAAGGGGCTTGACGAGTTGATCGAGGCATTTGGGCGGGTGGTTCAGGTGCGCCCCTGCAATCTGGTATTGGTTGGCGAGGGCACTTATCGGCGGCGGGTGGAACATCTGATACGCCGATCGGGGGTCGAGAATCGCATAATCATGCTCGGAGCCCAGCCGCACGTGCCCCGTTTGTTACAGGGTGCGGACATCTTTGTTTTCCCCTCGCGCACCGAGGGCATGCCCAACGCTTTGCTGGAGGCGATGGCTGCCGGGCTGCCATGTGTTGCCACGCAGGTGCCCGGATGTCGTGATGTGATCACCGACAATATCGACGGCCTGCTGACCACACCCGGCAACGTCGCTCATCTGGCTGATGCTGTGGCACGTCTGCTGGACGACAAGGACTTGTCACACCGATTAGGTCAATCAGCCCTCTCCAGGGTCCGCCGCGAGTTCCGGTTACAGCAATGTCTACAATCTTACCTCGAACTCTATGCCATGGAAGAAGGCAAGAGGCAATAGGCAAGAGGGAAGAAGGCAAGAGGCATGAGGCAAGAGGGAAGAAGGCAAGAGGCAAGAGAGAAGAGGCAGCAGGCAACAGGCAACAAGGCAGTCATCGTAGGATACGTTCCGGACGCATCCTGCGATGACTGCCTTGTTGCCTATTACCTCTTCCCTATTGCCTCTTCCCTCTTGCCTCTTGCCTTCTTCCCTCTTGCCTCATGCCTCTTGCCTCTTGCCTTCTTCCTCCAGTGGGATGGTTTGTTCGAGGCGTAGCAGTTGCGTTTTATTGCCGTGGGTGGATAACGCTTGCCGGATACGTGCTGCTGCCTTGTTGCACCATTGGATTTCGCCGGTTTCGGTGGTGGGATCAAGGGTATCCCGCCACTGCTCGAGGACCTGCAAGCGGATGAGCATGGCGGCGTGGGTGGCTTCGCTGTAGGCTGGTTCGGTGGCAAACCACTCGGCGATACGCCGTTCAATCCGCAACAACAACGAATAGGCAGCGGCATATCCACCGCGGTCTGCCACCAAACGGCAACGCAGAAGACGGGCAAAGAACTGGTGCCTGCGGGCATCACCATCAACCGGTTCGGTCGCCAGCGGGAGGAGTTGGAAGGCTTTGTCCAACCGACCCATCTGACGATACAAGACCGCCTGCCATAACATCGCCGCCGAGGCGACATCCTTACGCTGGTGCTCGAGCAACACAGCCAGCGTATAAACGCCAACTCGCTTGGCCTGCAAGGCAGATTCGTCTTGGCCTTGGCTCCAAACCGCCTCCAGGGCGGTGGTGAAAGAACTCAATGTGGAATAGAGAGCGTGGTCAGGTGCGGTATCGAGCAGACCGTCGGCATTGCGGTCTGCGAGATTGGCACGCGCCGCGGTCAGCCGCTTACGCACCAATGCCAGCGCAGAACGCATGGCTGCCTCGTCTCCCACACGGCTGATGCCCAACAGACGCCGTGAAGCGAACGGCTCGGTTTCCCAGGCGAGCATCATGTTGGCGGGCACCAGGTCTTCGTAAACAGCCCCCAGCAACCCTGCCGATTGGATGACTTCCGGAGCCCACAAATCGCGCCGCGCCCGCAACCAGAGGAAGTAACCCGCCTCGTCGTCGATACCGCCGGGATAGAGGGATGATGAGAGACGCCAAGTCAACCCGACCGGTGCAGCGATCGGCTGGGTGGCGGGGGCTGTCGTGGCGATAGGCCCGCTTGCTTCGCGGGGTGTGGCTGACGTCGCCACCGAGGCGACTACTACTAGCGATGTCAACAGGCTAATCATCCCGGCATTATTGCCGAATGTCAGCCGCGAAGGAAGATCACGTTGACCAGAATAAACAGCGGGACCAGAACCGCCACACTGTAGAGCATGTAACCGAAGAAGCTGGGCATCTTCACCCCGCTCTGCTCGGCGATGCTCTTGACCATGAAGTTAGGCCCATTGCCGATGTAAGTCATTGCACCCATGAACACCGCACCCAGCGAGATGGCTGTAAGCCACGCCTCGTTGATACAGCCGCCGCCAACCAGCCGCAAAGCCCCATCCGCACCCGCATGGGTCATGGTCTCCCCGCTGGCGAAGAACACCACGTAGGTCGGAGCGTTGTCCAGAAAGCTCGACAACACTCCAGTGGCCCAGAAGAAATGAGTCGGCTTGTTGATCTTGGTCGCCAGGTATTCACCACTACCATGCAGAATCTCGATGGGAACCTGCATACAGATGAATATCCCGATAAACAAAGCCGCCACCTCCAAAATGGCGGTGTAGTTGAAGTGGTTGGCCTGGCGGATACCTTTTCCGGTGGTCCCGAGGGATAGAGCCACGAATCCCAGCATCAGCACCTCGCGCATAAACGGGAACGGCTTGAACCCCAGCCCCAAAAACTCCTTGTTCGGGTCCACCAGGGCGACGCAGAACACCACCCCGATCAACCAGGCAAAGTTGATCGAGCCGCTAAGCCGCAACGGACGACGGGCGGTATCATCGAAGAGCACGTCGCTGGGCTTCTCCTTGCGATATGCCACCGTATCCCACACGAAGTAGATAACCAGCAAAGCCACCGTAACCAGTGCCCACTGCGGCAAGAGGCTAAACGTCCACAGGAACGGCACCCCGCGTAGGTAGCCCAAAAACAACGGCGGGTCGCCGATGGGCAACAGCAAGCCTCCGCAATTGCTCACCAAAAAGATGAAAAAGATCACCGTGTGCACTTTGTGGCGACGTTGCGAGTTGGTCTGGAGCAGCGGGCGGATCAACAGCATACTGGCACCGGTGGTTCCGATAAAACTGGCCAAAGCTCCTCCGACAGCCAGAAAAACAGTGTTAGTGGTCGGATGGGCAGCCAGGTCGCCACGTAGCGAAATCCCCCCGCTGATCACGTAAAGGCTGAACAGCAACACGATAAACGGGATATACTCAGCCAGCACGGCATGTTCAAGAACGTGCACCACGCTGGCCAGCCCGTAGTAGGAGGCGTGCGTGGTATGGTTGTAGGTCATGGGGTGATGCCAGGCATAGAAAGCCAGCGTCATCGCCCCCAGGATGGTAGCCACCAATAAGCGATTGAGATTATGTTCCCACCAGTGGGCGGTGGCGGGTATCAGCGGCAAAATGGCGATGCTGAGCAGCAGGAGCACGAACGGAGTGCAGGCCCACAACGGCGGTAGTTGGTAGCCTTCCGGCGGGCCTTGGTGCTCGCCTCCCGCGGGAACCACATGATGACCGGTTACCGAAAAGTAAATCAGCAGGCCGGTGGCGATGACCGCTCCGATAATTGCGAGCCATCTGAGGGGGCTGATATGGGTGTGATGGCTGGGGACGTCGTGGGTTGGCAGGGTGAGGCTTAATTGTGAGATCATGTCATCCTCGTTGCGTTTGGTCACGTTTCGGGCCTCCCGGCTGCGTCATGCTTGCCCGGTCGGCTCACGGTTCCGCTTGTCATCGAGTTCATCGTCGAGGCAAAGGCGCGGGATGAATCGATGGCACCTGGGTGGGAACCCTGGCGTGATATCGACCGGGGCGAGATTTCAGTTTGCTATTCTTCCTGCCAAATTCGGACGACTGACTCACCGCCCACATTGGAGTAGCTGCACCACGAAATGTCAAATACCCGCTTGGTGCAGTCCCCATGAATTGAGAATTGAGAATTGAGAATGGAGAATGTGGACGCTCGCAACGGCGCCGGGGTATT
>JAGLWJ010000046.1 GCA_023133475.1 Phycisphaerae bacterium
ACGCAAGCGTGGGCATGGCACCCGGTATCCGGCAAGCGTGGGCATGACACCCAACGCAGAATCCAACCGGATTTTGTGGCCATAGGTTACGGCTTTAGGAAGAATTCCATAAACTCATGTCCGGGATCGATTTGCAAGTCACTGGCTGCCGCTTGCTTCTCTGAGAACGGCTTGGCTAACGACGCACTTATGCCCGACCCGGCAATGCAGAACGGCGGGGGAACCTTGCTGTGCTTGCGGGTGGATATGGGGGTCGGGTGGTCGGGGACCACGGCAATCTTCCACTGGTCAAACTGCCGTAGCCGCGACAGAATCGGGCATACAACTTCGGCATCAATTTGCTCGAGGGCTTTGATTTTCTCTGCCGCGTCTCCGAGATGACCGGCTTCGTCGGGGGCTTCGACGTGAACCAGCACCAGATCGCACTCGTCCAATGCCACCACCGCAGCCCGACCCTTGGCACCATAGTCGGTATCCAGATAACCGGTGGCACCTGGAATCGCAATGTTGGTCAACCCGGCGTTTTTGGCGATGCCCCGAATCAAGTCCACCGCGGCAATGCAAACCCCACGCAAACCGAAACGGGCCTCGAAGGTTTCCAGCGGCTTATGGCGACCCTGCCCCCACAACCAGATGTCCGTGGCTGGGTTCTCACCCAAGTCACGCCGAACCTGGTTGACCTCGTGATCCGCCAACAGAGCCTGCGCACGTTGCATGACCTCCCGCACACGCTCGTAGCCGGAACCACTGGGAAGATGCCCCTCGACAGGTTCCCCCGGAATGTCGTGCGGTGGGGTGCACTCACACTCGACCTCAGTAGCATCACGCATGACCAGCAGGTGCCGGTAAGACATCCCAGTGTGAAACACCACGCCCAGGTCCGATTCAAGGGTGCGCAAATCCGCAATCAACCGCTCTGCCTCTTTCGTAGAGATGTGCCCGGCGGTGAAATCCTGCATCTTCTCATCGAGCACAGTGACCAGGTTGCAACGGAAGATCAGATCATCCGCACCGGTCTTGATTCCGCGAGCAGCCGCCTCCAACGGTGCCCGACCGGCATAGTTTGTCGCCGGGTCGTAGCCCATGACCGAGAGGGTGGCTACATCACTGGCGGCGGTGAACCCTTCTGGAACTGTCCGCAGACACCCTTGTAGTCCGTTGGTGGAAATCCAATCGATGTTAGGTATGTCAGCCGCTTCCAACGGCGTTTGCCCGTCCAGCTCTTCGACCGGTTCGTCCGCCGCCCCGTCGGGGATAATCAACGCATACTTCATCAGCTTCGCCTTTCAAATGGTTCCAGGACCGGGATGCATATTGGCGCGTCGGTCAGCTCCACGCAGCCGTCGATGCGCTTTAGCACTGCGGGCATTTTGCTTTCCGACGCCGGGTTGGTCAACAGCACGATATGCTCGCCGTCGGTTGCGGTGGGCGGGTCACCATCAAAAGACCGCACTTTCACCAGCTTGATCCCTGCCTCTCCAAACGCGGCGGTGATCTTCGGGAGAGCAGTGGGACGATCATGCACGGTGAATCGGGCATAAAAACCGCAGTCCGGAGCAGCCGGCGGCACGACTGTAGCTGATTTGACCATCTTGGGCTCGAAGAGCGGTAGTTGCCCGAAAGTCCGCCGCGCGTTGCCCAGCGCCACCTCGACAACATCGGAGACGATCCCGCTGGCGGTGGAGGCTCCGCCCGCACCGGGGCCTGTGAGCATCACGTGACCAGCCGCATGACCATAGAGGCTGACGGCATTGTCCGCCCCGTTCACGCCAGCCATCGGATGCGTGTCAGCCAGAAACACCGGACGCACCCGCAACAGGAGGACACCATCTATCATCCACCCAACAGCCAACAGCTTGCACGTCAGCCCCAGTTCCCGACCAGCCAACAGGTCCGTCAGGCTGATCCGCTCGATGCCCTCCACCGCGATGCCGGCGAACTCCACGTATGTCCCAAAAGCCAGCGTCGCCAGGATAGCCAGCTTGTGGGCTGTGTCGGTGCCGTCGATGTCCAGGGTCGGGTCAGCCTCGGCATATCCGAGCCGCTGAGCGTCTGCCAGGGCATCGGCGAAGCATTTGCCGGCTTCGAGCATCTCGCTCAGGATGTAGTTGCAGGTCCCGTTGAGGATGCCTTCGATTGCGTTGATGCGGTTAGCCACCATTCCCCGCTGGATGGCACCGATCACCGGGAGCCCGGCTGCGCAACTGGCTTCGAATGCGACGCACACGCCCGCCGCCCGGGCGGCGGCATAAATCTCAGGCCCATGCAGGGCGAGTAAGGCTTTGTTTGCGGTGACCACGTCTTTGCCGGCGGCGATGGCAGCCAGCACCACCCCCTTAGCCACCGACGTCCCGCCGATCACCTCGACCACGATGTCCACGTCGTCGCCGGTCAGCCGTGAGAGGTCGTCGGTCAGCAACTCATCGGGGACATGTGGAGCACGGCTCCGCCCGAGGTCGCGCACCACCGCACGGACCAGGCGAATGTCCAAGCCGGTCCGAGCCAGCAGCGCGTCATGGTCACGAATCAGCAGATCACCCACCGCACAGCCAACCGTCCCACAACCAGCCATCCCAACATAAATCGTTCTCAAGTCACTCATGCACTCATAGCTCCTGGTAGATGTAGGGCGGGTTCCACCCGCCGCACAACTGTATCTGTAGGTCGGGTCCACAGATTACGCAGATTACGCAGATTTGCGAGAAAGTGCTTGGGAAATAGCAAGGATAGGTTTGGGCATGCATGTCTGTTTCTCTATCAATCTGCGTAATCTGTGTAATCTGCGGATGTTTTCTCGTGCCACCTTGGGTTGCGGCTGGAGGCTGCGCCAAGGGTTCGCGTGGGGTGTGGCCATATTTTGTGGCATCAGGCGGGTGGCCCATCGCTTTAGAGGTGGGGGACACGAATGGTCCGTCGATTCGCGTCCC
>JAGLWJ010000460.1 GCA_023133475.1 Phycisphaerae bacterium
GGCGACCCGAAGGGGAGCGTGAAAACGGAGAAAACAACATAATCACAGCTCGTAGGTCGGGTCCGCAGACCCGACATCCCCCTAAAGTTCGCGACTGACAAGAGCAAGAACGATGCCCTGGATGGTAAAATCAGATTCTCGGTCCACGACGAGAGGCGAGACTGCCGGATTGTCCCCGCGGAGGATGACGATACGCCGCCCACCCTGTAGCCCGACGCTGACCCGCTTGAGCGTAGGTTGCCCGTCCACCAAACAGGCGCAGATTTTGCCTTGTACATGCTCGGGATTCACCTCCGGGCGATACTGCACCAGGATGACGTCACCGGGTTTAAGGGTCGGCTCCATGCAATCAAAAGCCAGACGCAGGCAATAGCGGTCCGCAGACCAGAGATGTTGCAGTACCGGCAGAAGGTCCAGCGGCTCTTGAGATTCGCCGGGTGGGCCTGCGGGGATGGACCCAAAGAGCGGCAGACGAGCCACCTCATACGGTTGAGGCGCATCGTGCTCGCTGCCGGCTCCGATGAGCACGGCGGGTGGCAGGTCCACAGCGGCGGCCAATACCTCGATCACCTTCCGCGAAGGCTGTCGCCGGCCCCGTTCGATCTCCGAAACGTACCCCTGGTTGATGCCGGACTGCCGGGACAACTCTATCTGGCTTAGGCACAGTTCCTTACGGCGCCGTTTAAGCCGCTGCCCCAACGTCTCGGCGGCACGCATACGGACGTTGGCCCAGACCTCATCCATAAAATGGAATGCTAACGAAGCAATACTTTATTGGCAAGAACAGTTGATGCGCAATATGAAGGCAAGAGGGAAGAGGCAACAAGGATTACGGTATAATTACCCTGGGGTGGTGGCGAGCACCCCCATTCTTCACGCTCCACATTCCACGCTCCCCTTCGGGTCGCCGCTAAACCTGGATTATTCATGAACGCAGAGACGCAGAGAGCGTAGAGAAAAGCGAGGAGAGAGAGGATAAGGGGAGGAAAATCGAAACTGGGCAACGCCGCCAACCCCCCATTTTCCATTTTTCATTTTCAATTTTCCATTTTCCCCATTCTCAATTCCCTACCGGTGGATGACCGATAAAACCTCTATGCCAGGACTTGCGGCATCGGTGTCGAGCACCAGTCGGTCTATTTCAGAACCAACTTCCGAGAGGCAGTTGGAGCGGGCCTTTGGAGTGAAGGCGAGACATCTGCCGTGGCACTCCATTGCCGTGGTGGCGATCATCATAATTGCGGCGTGGTTCCGCTTGTCACACCTGGGCAATGCCAGCCTGACACACGAAGAAGCCCTGCGAGCCAACGCCGCTTACGGCGGCATCGATACCGTGTGGGGAGCACGCCGGCTTCCACCGCTCCAGTTCGCCATGGGTTGGCTGATCCAACACGGGATTGGCCGATCCGAGTTGCTGTTGCGGGCTCCCTATGCGTTGGCGGGGATCGGATGTGTCATCGTGCTGTACCTGTCCAGCCGGCGCTTCCTGGGCCGAGATACCGCATTGCTGGTAATGGCGGTGGCGGCTTCGCATCCGGTGTTGGTGGCCATCTCGCACAAGGCAAAAGTTTTCAGCCTCGAAGCGTTGATGGGCAGTGTGTTGCTTTGGGCTGGATATGAAGCCTATCGGCGTCGATCGGGCGGTTCCTTGTTGGTCTTTACAGCGGTGGGCGTCCTGGGGATCGGGCTGACGTTCACTTCCACCCTGTTGGTAGCCGCCTGGATGCCGCTGTTGGCCTGGGCGATGCTACGCCGCCACGACGAGGGGCGTCCCCCATCGCTAAAGCGATGGGCCACCCACCGGCGTCGACCGCTGCGAACCTTTGCGGCTGTTGCGATAGTGCTGGCCTTTGCTGCCGCCTTCTCGTACTTCTGGTTGGCGGGCAGCCCCACACGCGATACCTGCGTCAAGTTTCAGGAACAAGTCTACCACGCCTGGCCTGAGAGCTATGCCCCCGGCGTGCTGGCAATGTGGCTGGCTTCCAAAAGCTATGGTTTGCTGAACTATGTTCTGGGGATGAGCATGGTGTGGGCACCGCTGAAGTGGTGCATCGGCATGGTGGGATTTCTGGCGGTTGCCGCTTCCGCAGGCATGTTGTGGAAACAATGCCGCCCGCTCTGCTTCTTCGCTGCCATTTTAACTCTTGAGGTTATTCTGGCGGCGATGCTGCGTTTGTGGCCCATCGGCGAGAATCAGACCACCACTTTTCTCATCCCGTTGTTTGCCATTGCCATAGGCTGTGGGCTGCACCGGTTCCTGCGGCAGATGGGATGGTCGCCGGCCACAGTGGTCATGCTGGTCTTTTGCCTGCTGGTCCCGTTGGCCCGGGCGAGCAAGGCGACCCTCCATCCGCCGCCGCTGGAGCAGCACCTCAGGCCTGTGTTCGCCTACACGGCTGCACACCTGCACGCTGACGACGCAATCTTCATCCATTACGAGACCCGGGACGCCTACGGGTTCTACCGGCACGACACCAGCCATCCGACCATGCTGCAACCCTACGCCGATCGTGACAATCTCATGGCATTCGCCGGCCACTTCGACACCTGGATGGCCCAACATCGGCGGGTGTGGTTTGTGTTCATGCTGCGCCGGCCTGGCGAGGTCGCCCCCTGGATGGAATACCTCAAACAGCGTTATCGGGTGGCTGACCAATACCGGTTTAACGACGCCGCCACATATCTCATTGAGCGGAAGAAGTAAGGTGGGTGAATCTTCCCCAACACTCACGCCATTGGGGGCTCTTGCCGAACGCCAGCCACAACGTCGCCTCCGATCCACGCATCGTGGAGAACCTGGCGACATCGTCGCAACCGGCAGCCTGAATCGCCGTCAGACACTCTGCCAGTTCCGCACGCCGCGTCTGCCTGATCGGCATCGCCATCAGAACCATCCCGTCGCCGTGCAGGCGGCTTAACGCCGGATCCAGCAGACCGGCACGCATCGAACAAGCCCACGTCGACGCCGGCAAGTCTCCCAGGGCGATCACAATCACATCGTAGCACCAGGGCGTTCGCCGCATAAAGCGTGCTGCCGGCTCTTGCTTCGGGGGGGCGCCGGCGAGACACCTTGCCGGTCCGGTCGGTATGCCCGACAACACGCTCGGATCAAACAGCAAGCAATCACACCGTGCCCCGGACAAGGAAAACACCCGCGGAAGGGCTTGGGGTGGGGTGCCCAGCAGAGCCACACGCAACGATCCGGCGAACACCTCCCCGTCGGGCAGGCTAACAGTCTCATGCGAACCGAACTCCAAGGGCAACGCCCCCGATTCCGGGCCGTCATTCGCCGGCTCCGCGAAACTCCGAATATCACCGCGAACCGCCCAGGTGGATTTCGTCAGCCAAGCGTGCTCCTCCAAGCACACCCGTTTCCACGAGCGGGTCATCAGCCAATCCACCCCCGCGTGCGGCAAGACCAGGCATATGAACGCAACAGACCCCAGCAACACCCCTAAACGCAAACGCCGGTCTCTGCGTAAACCGGCTGGGTCATAAACGATCAACACTCCCCCTACGCCCGCCGCCACCAGGCTCACCGCCGCCAACCCGGCGTAGGTGCCCACCCACACGATCAACCACGTCTGCACGAAGACAATGACGCCGAAACCCGCAAGCAGCAACCGCATCAACAACCCCGGGCCGGTTACGCTTTGCCGACCAAGCCGCCTCAGCACCATGTCAAACCCACAGGTGGTCGTATGCCCAAAACCGAACGCGGGCAACCCCACCACAATAGCCGACAATAGACAGGCCCCTCCCGAGCCAAGTGCCAAACGGTGAGCCCACAAACCCAGCAAACCCAAAGCCCCTGCCCCTGATGCGAGCCCCATGCCGGACAAAACGCAACTCAATCCCACGGTTCCCATCGAGTGACCCCGCCTGTCGGAGCGGCGGCATGCAACCCGCACTCCAACCGCGAACCCCAGGCACCACATAGCCAGGCTCATCGCACCGCCATGCAGCACCGGGCCTGCCAAAATGTCAAACACCCGCCACCAGATGCCCGCAGACAAAACCCCGCACGCGAAAACCACAATCACCGCCACCCGGATCAACGTCAATCGGCCATCACCAAGGTGCGGAAGTGAAACCCGATTGCTCGATCTGCCGGCATCAGCCGAAGCGCGAGGCTTGAGCGGTGACGAGAGCCGGAACGAGAACACCGACAACAGAAAAAACGGGACCGATCCGATCAGCAGGAGCAGATCACAGTCAAGCCCTCGACGGCCAAGGAAGCCTGCGCCAACCACTCCCGCGACAACTGCCGGCCCTACGGATACACCCGCCAACGGGCGAACCCGCCAGCCGCCCTGCGGGCATGAAACATGGTGGACACAACCCCAGACCAGGCCAACCGGGATAAACACGAACAACACCGTCAACACCACCAGGATGTATTCCGCACCCATCAGCGAGATCGGCCCCCACAGGAACTCCTCCAGAGCAAACTCATGCAGCCTGCGAACCAGCCGAAGCAGAATCAAGGACACGATTGAGGTGCCGGCACACAGCAGCCCCAGCAGCCCCAGCAACGCGCCGGGCGATGGATGGTTCTTCCCGGACGGCAGGAACCAGACCCGGGCCGGCGAGACCTTATCCCGTCCCCGTGAGCGGCTTTGCACCCGGGCTGCGAACCACCAGATCAGTCGATGGGAGACCCAAAGCCCGACGGCAAGTGCCGCAAACGACGCTCCCACCACCACCCTCCAGGTGCCCGGCATCGCGTCGAACAGACAGAAGAAATACTCGACCAGCCCAAAAGCCAGAAACCCGCCGCCTACGCCCACCAGAAACGCCGCCGCATCCCCATTGCGGTGAGTCATCCTGGTCAGGCGGTTGTCACGCATGGTTTACCACAGAAGTGCTCGAGGCATCGAAGAACCTTCTTCCACCCCGGTCCAGTTGAACCACCAGTCCACCCGCCGGATCGACGTCCAACACCTGCCCGCAGAACTCCTCGCCATCTTGACGCAGACGAATCCACTGCCCCAGCGCTAATGCCCTGCGAACCCAGGCGTTTTTCAGGTCGGCAGCATCCCAACGCTCGGGGTTCGCCAGCCAGCCGTCCAACTCCCGCAGCAGGTTCCGGGCCACCTCCGTTCGGGATACCTGGTGCGGGCATTCCAAATCCAGGGAGGTGGCTGACGACCGCAACTCTGCCGGAAAGTGGTTGCGGTGTTGAAGGCAGTTGATCCCGATCCCAACCACGTACACCTCGGGTCTGTGGTTTTCGCCGGAGTTCGTTTCCCCTCGCTTCCCCAGACGAGACTCGATGAGTATCCCACCGAGTTTTCGCCCGTCGGCCACCAGATCGTTAGGCCATCTGATCTCGGCAGTTACCCCCGTGGCGGCATCGACCGCGTCCACCGCCGACACTGCCGATAGCAACGACAGCACGTCCCCACCCAGGCTACCGGCTGGATCGTGGAGCACCAGGCTCATCATCACGCTCGCCCCGCGTGGAGATTCCCAACGTCGCCCCAGGCGACCGCAACCGGCTGTCTGATGTTCCGCGAAAACAGCCAACCCGTCACATTCACCCTCGGAGACGCGCTGCCATGCCAGACGATTGGTGCTGTCCACCGTATTGTGGATTTCGATCCGCCGCCCGACACGTCGGGTTGCCAACCCCTCGGTGATTTGCTCAAGCTGAAGTCTTTCCGGCGACATGCTCGGAAGCATACTCCAGTACAACCTTCAGCCGCAACCGTAAGGGAGCGACTTACGAGCTGCGGACTTGTCGCCGCTGACCCACATTTTTCATGAACGCAGAGACGCAGAGAGCGCAGAGAAGAAGGGACTGCACCCAACAACAATGTTTCCTACCCCCCCCCCATTTTCCATTTCATTTTCAATTTTCAATTTTCTCAATTCTCATCCCGGGTCTGCTTCAGGCATCCGCTGTTTGAATACTCCTCGATGCGTGGTGATGGGGTCGGGTTGAACGCTCGTTGGAACCCGGCGAAATCCTGCAGGTCCACGTCGTCGTCCCCGTCAAAGTCACAACATTCGCATTCGGACGAACTCGAAGGCCCATCAGGACCCTTGAGACATCTCCAGAATTTGCCGTAGTCATCGAGGTCCACGTCGCCGTCGAGGTCGCAGTCACCCAACAGGCATTGGCCTTCATAAGCTACATTCTCACCAGCCATCGCCGCGAAGCAGCTATTGCCATAGGTCACACCATCGCATCCGCATACCGGGTCCCAGACACCGGGGCAGGCCACCGGACGCTCTTCACAGACGCCCAGACCATCGCAGTCGCCGGGATCCTTGGCGCAATAGGTGTTGAAGCCCATTATGCAATCCTCATTCGTATAGCAGAGAATAGGCCCCACACACTCGCCGGTGTAATCGACGTTCACGCCGTTCATGGCGGCGAAGCACGCGTTGTCATAGGTTACATCGTCGCATCCGCATACCGGGTCCCAGATAGGCATGCAGGCAACAGGTCGCGTCTCGCAGACGCCATCCCCATCACAATTCCCCAAAGCCTTGGCGCAGTACTCGTCCTGCCCACAGCCCTCATTGGAAGTGCACGGGAAGGGGCCTGGTTCGTTCAGCAGGAACGCGGTGTTGTGGGGGTTCTGGCGGTGCATGGGCCAATCGGCGTTGTCGGGATGGTAAGGAGCAGCCAAGTCCCAACAGTACAGAAAACAGTCGTTCTGGAAGTACAGATTGTCGACGTTGGTGACCAGCACTTCGACGTCACCGTCGCCGTCCAGATCGGTGATGCAAGGCGCGCCGATCGTCCCGCTACGGTCAGGCTCAGGGCCTATAAGTATAGGGAAATCGGGGATCATACTACCGTCGCCGGCCCAGGCATACAGGTATCCGTCGTAAGCACCCAGGATGATGTCCTGGAGGTAATCGCCGTCGATGTCGGCGATAGCCGGCATGCCCATGACCTTATCGCCAACCGTCTGAGGCCAACCGGCAACCACCGTCCCGTCGTGATGCCAGGCGTAGACCGGCGCGGTGTTGGAGCCGATCATGTCCGTGCCAGCCACCAACTCCAGGTCCCCGTCGCCGTCGATGTCACCGACAACCGGCCCGGCGTAGATTGCCTCGTTGGTGAGAGTCCAGTCGGTTTCGATCGAGCCGTCACCGTTGAGGATGTAAATGTGCGAGTCGGCGTAGGAACTGACGATGATGATCTCGTTGTCGCCATCGTTGGTCAGATCGGCGATGACCGGCTCGCGAACAAACGTGCCGACAAACACAGGCCAATTGCCCGCCACGGTTGAGCCGTCCTGCTCGAACGCATAGAGTTCGCCCTTCTGCCTGGCGGGGAACACGATTTCGTCCACCCCGTCGCCGTCGATGTCAGCCACCGCCGGCGAACCGACCCAATTGAACCCCGGATGCATGATGGTCACAGGCCAACCCGAGACGTGGGACCCGTTGGCTTCGCCCAGGAACATGTAAGCCGGGCTTGGGTATTCCGGCGCACCGCTGTAATCGTCCACTGCGGCGGTGATTCTGGGGTTTCCGCCGGGGCTTTGGGCAATGGCGGGGCAGGCATTGCCGTTGCACGTGGCATACGAAGGCCACCAACCCCCCATGGGAAAACCTGCCACCAGAGACCCGGTGTGGTGATAGGCGTAGGTCTTGTTGCCGCCCGCGTAGTCAGCCCCGCCGACCACAATCTCCAGGTCGCCATTGCCGTCCAGATCGACCAGGGCGGGCACGTTCCAGACCTCGCCGAAGTTGTTCCCGGGAGTGGCTTCGGTCTTAGGCCAGCCCGGATAGTTGGTTCCGTCATCGCGTAAGACGTAAATGTAATTGGTAAACGAGGTCTGCTCATTGCAGGCCCGGAGTACCACCTCCAAACGCCCGTCGAGGTCGATGTCCGCCACGATGGGGGCGATCCCCATTCCCGGCAGGGCAACCGGAAAACCAGCCTGATCCGGCGGATCAGCCGCTACCGTGGCCCCAAAGAGCATGCTTATCACAACCATCATTACTGCAAGATGTTGCGGATTCACTTCTCCATACCTCCTGCTGTGAAAATCCACCATTGCCCCCCATCGTTTGTGATCTGGGTTCTCCCCAGGATACCCTATCCTTTGCCGGGAGTCAACATCCCCCTCATTTGCTTTTTTTCACGAAACCCCAGATCAAAGCGGAAGACTATGGCGCATTGGTCATCCCTGGCGGTTGGGCCTGAGGTGCGGCAAGCCGGGGCACGATGGGTCGAGGTCCCGGTGGGCCAGGCTCATGTGGATGACAACCTGGTGACGGCACCCGCCAATCCAATCAGCAGTGTAGGGCGGGTTCTACCCGCCGTCCCACGTCAAGAAAACCGTAACCATTCAGTAAACCGCCCTATGCCAAGAAGGCTACAATTCTACACGCCGACTCCCGCAGGGGGGATATCCGCCGCTTGCGCTAGGCCCGGCATTTATGCCGGGTATTGAAGTGGTTGTCTTTGCCCCCCAGTAGGGTGGGTGGAACCTGCCGTAGGCAGGTGGAACCCACCAACCGGCGTGGTGGGTTTCGCCCGCCTACGGCGGGTTACACCCACCCTACGGAAGATTCTTCGTTCGGCCTTTTCACCCGGCATAAATGCCGGGCCTAGCGCGACCCATCGAAACGCAAAACAGTTTGATCGAAAATGGCACCAACACATTGGGTGGGAGATTGATTCCCATCAAGCCCGTGCCATTCCTGGGCTTGTCGGAAGCACCCGGCGCTTCGGTTGCTTGATAGACCTCGCTCTCTTCATCGTCCCTTCATAATTGGGCGGTAGAGTTGTAGGCGGAATACGAGCAGTTGGGCCGGCTCAGCGTGGGCCGGTGATGCTGCCGAGAGTGTAACTGAGTCAAGGAGAGCACGATGAAACCAGGTAAGACATTGTTGTCGGCGATTGGATTGGGCGTGGTCGGGACTATGACACTCGTGGCATGGGCGGTGGATAAGGAAGAGAAAGTCTCCCTGGATCAGGTGCCACCTGCCGTCAAGGCGACGATACTGAAAGAGGCCGCCGGTGCCGAGATCACGGAAATCGAACGGGAGACGAAGAACGGCAAGACGGTCTACGAGGCTGAGTTTCTGCGTGACGGCCGGGAAATCGAGGTCAAGGTCGGCCCGGACGGCACCCTCCTGGGACGCAAGGTCGAGCACGAAGGTGACGACGAGGATGACATCACCGTCGATCAAATTCCGGGGCCGGCGCGAAAGGCGCTTCAGCAACTCGCCGGGGGCGCGAAGCTACTCAAGGCGGAGCGGGAAAAGGAGCACGGCGTCCTGGTCTACGAAGCCGAGTGGTCCGTCAGCGGCGTCAAGCACGAAGCGGCGGTGACAGCGGATGGAACGTTGCTCGAAACGGAACAGATCATTCCCGTCGAGAAAGCCCCCGCCGCCGTCCGCGCGGCCATCGCCAAGCACTTCGGTGCCAATGTCAAGGTGGTCGTCGAGAAAATGATGATCGTCGTGTACGAGGTGGAGGCCAGGATCGATGGGAAGGAAAAGGAGTTGCTCATTTCCCCGACCGGGAGAGTGTGTGAGGGCGACGATAGCAACGATGATGATGATGATAATGACGACGATTAACGTTCGTTGCGCATTTGACAACGCACTGCGAGCTACTGTGTTTCCATGTGAAGGAGATGGTTTGCTATGATGATGAAATCAAGATGTCGGAATGTCGCCTTACTGGCTTCTGTCTGTACGCTATTGACGGTCAGCGGCTGCGGGATTATCACGCCGGGCTCAAATGGCTCAAACGGAGCAGGAATTGTTCCGGAACACGATGACGCATTCTCAGCCCCCAG
>JAGLWJ010000461.1 GCA_023133475.1 Phycisphaerae bacterium
AAGTACGCTTTAGTCGGATGAACCACAATTAGTTTAGGCGAAAATCCAGGCTAGCGGCGAACGGCGCGTTGGCTGGCTGGCAAAGAATCAGGTAAACTTCAAACGTGAGTCGATCGAAGAAACATCCGCGAAAGAAACAAGGCGGGTTTTCATCCGAGCGTCGGGCTACACCGGCATCGAAGCGGGAATCCGCCTCTGCTGGTGAGCGTTCCCCAACTGCTGCGACGAAGCAGGTATCCCGGTTTCGCGATAAGCATCCGGTGCTGTGCTTCCTGCTGCTTTTCGGCGGTCTGTTAGGCCTGTTTAACGTCGTCTTTCTACTGCCGCCCGAGGAATTCCCGTCGGTCCACAATGCCTTCACGGCATATCTCAGCTTTTATGCGCGAGTGTCAGGTCAGCTTTTGGGCATCTTCGGCTACGACATCACCGTCACCGGCCAAAGCATCCACTCGCCTGAGTTCTCGGTGGTGGTGGTTCGCGGGTGCGATGCCATCGAGGCCACCGCCATTTTCGTGGCGGCCATCATTGCTTCGCCGGTGGCGATCCGGTTCAAGATTCCGGGTATCCTTGGCGGCACCCTGCTGCTGGGCGTCACCAACCTGGTGCGCATTTGCAGCCTGTTTTACATCGGCATCCGATTTCCCAACATGTTCCATACCATACACTTTGAGGTCTGGCAGCCGGTGTTCATCATCCTGGCGGTCTGCCTCTGGCTGGTATGGGCTACGTGGGCCAAACGCAGAACCACAGGCTGGAAGCCTGCGATACAGAAGGTGGCGGCACATGTTTCCTCTTAAACGCGTCGCACGATTTTTCATTCTGTTCGTTATCTTTTACGGGCTGTTCATGGCCCCCTGGCCTGGCGTTAAAGATGCTTATGGCGAATACTTCCGCGGCGGGGCGACCATACTATTCAGCTCGTTCGGCGAAAAGGACAACATCCGTTTCCGGCCTTACCAGCCCAAGGCGGGTGAACATGACGAGAGGGATACGATCGTTACATTCACCAACTCCCAGACGGGGGCGGTCGGGACCGTGAGGCACAGTGCCCGGCTCACCGGATACATCCCCACGGTGGTGCTCATCAGCCTTATTCTGGCCACTCCCTTGCCCCGGTCGCGTAAGGGATGGGCGTTGTTGTGGGGTTTTCTGCTGGTCAACGCCTTCGTTGCGCTGCGGCTTGGGCTGGTGCTCCTGCGCGACCTCAGCCGGGATGACCCGCTCTGCCTGTTCGAGCTTAGCCCGTTCGCGTTGAAAACGCTGGCGTGGTCCATTCGGGCGTTTGTCCAGTCCATGGGAAGCTACTTCGGGTTCCCGGTATTGATTTGGATTCTGGTGGTTTTCCGGCGTCGCGATTGGCCCACCATCTTCGCCACCGAGAGGAATTGAGCCACAAAGGCGGGTAGAACCCGCCCTACAATTGTGATTACACCGTTTTCTCAGTTTTTCACGCTCCACCTTCCACGCTTCCTTCTACATGCTCCCATCTACGCGCTCCCCTTCGGGGCGCCGCTAAACGCTACAGATTGTCGCCGCTAAATACCCCCGGCGCCGTTGCGAACGTCCACATTCTCAATTCTCAATTCTCCGCGCGATTTGCGCTTTTCACTTGGTAGGATTGACGGTAGAATGACCATTGCTACAGAGACGTGGGGGCAATGCGGACGGAGGTGGTCGTCCGACGTCTCGGACAGTCAGACCTGCACGGGGATACTCAGGTGGATATTGTAGCCATCCCTCTCCTGTATTTGGCGCGGCGTGCGGTCGTTTTAAGCAGGCGTTTTGCTGAGGCAGAATCAGGACATCATACCGATGAGCTATTGGATTGCGCTGACAGTGTGGTCCACATGTGGGGCATGTGGGCAACTTTCTCTTTCGCAAAGTGTCAATTCCTCGCCGAACTTGCAGCAGAGCCGGGACGCCCGCAATGGTGACACTGACTTAGACCGGCTGCCGGATTACTGGGAATTGGAACACTTCGGAAACCTGGACCAGGGGCCAGGCGACGATCCGGATGACGACGGCATCCCCAACCTTGCCGAGCACATGCTGGCCATCGACCCTAACGTCGGCAATACAGGCCCGGGCAATGCATGCAATCGCCCCCCCACCATCACCACGACCACCTCGTCCACATGGGTGCGGAGGTGCGGCTGGGCTGTTTTGGTCGAGGCGAGCGATCCGGAAAACGACACCGTCCGCTTTGCCGTGGACGACACGTCAATCTGTGCCGACCACAACTGCTCGGATCCACCCGAGTTCTACACGGATCCAGCCAGGCCGTTGGCCAGCTACTATTGGATGCCGTCTGAAGCAAGGGGGGCGGAGTCGCACACCGTGACTTTTTATGCCTGTGATGACCGCGATGCCTGTGCCGACCCATACGAAGTGCCGGCCCAGACGCGGCAGGAAACGCCCGGCACCGTCAGTATCCACAATGCCGAGGAGATCACGTTCTCCCCGAACCTCTCGCAACCGGATAACCTTGTCACTCTTGGCGAGGGCCAGACTCTCACCATCGAGAACATCAATACCTACTGGTATCCCCCCGACAACGAGGATGTTCACCTCAAGGTCGAGGTTCTCAACCTCACATCTGGTTCTGATCTGCCCTGTGTCGGCAAACGCAACACACCTGATGGGAAGCGTTTCCGGGTAACCTGGGCCCCAAACCACCGACGTGGTGGCGTCACCTATACGGTTAACCTGGTTCCCTGTTTCGCAAATGTCCCCAGCACCGATCCGAGCGACTGGTTCACCTTCAGCGTTCTGGTCGAGGATAGGCCGCTCATCAGCTATCCGCAGAACTACATCACCGTTCGTGGTGGGGAGATTCTTGAGTTCGAGGTGCGGGCGGATGATTATGACGGCGGCCCGGTCAACTTTGACCTTCCGCGGGAGGAACCCGAGGGCTCGAAGTTCAACACCAATAACGGGCAGTTCTTCTGGCAAACCAACCCGGAGAACGAGGGGCGCTACCACAGGTTGACCTTGCGCACCCATGCCGATTCTCATACTGTCGATACAACGATTCTGGTCGGCGTGCTTCCCGCCGACGGCAATCTGGTGATCAACCCGCACATGGAATACGACGACGACGGCGACAACCAACCCGACGGATGGCAAAAACTCAGTGAAAACGTCGAGGGCGGTTTCATCATGAGTTGGGTGGGCCCGGATGGTGGCCCGAAGTTTCTAAAGGCGGAGCGCACTGCCGACGCAACCGCCGAACCCAACTGGCTGGGTTGGGCTCAGGACGTGTACCTGTCCTCGTCAGCCGATCAGCAATTGCCCCAGGGCGCCATCTACGAATTCACCTGCACCTATGCCGTGCAAGACGTGCGGCTCAACCTCGACGACACCGGCACCGCCATCGGGGCACATGGCATGGGTGCGATGATGGTCTTTTACAGTGCGAGCGGTGAGGCCATCGATTCCGCATATGTCGTCGACCTCATCAGTCATGACGCCGCCTTTGACGGTGCAAGCTGGAGCGATGCCGACGGCTGCTATCACGCCACCGGCGCCTGCCACGCAGGCATAAGAACATTTCGCTCCCATGTGAAGCCTCCCCAGCAGACCCGTTACGCCCAGATTCGCTCGCATAGCCGGGCACACGGCAAGGTCTACCTGAACTACGCCTCACTCAGGCCGGTCGCACAGAACCCGGATGTCCCGTCGTTCAAGAAAAGTGGAACTATTGCATTACTAAACAATAAAGCCTCACAGCCGATTTTCCTGATCGGCTATGCGTCCAGAATGCCGGTGGACTACGATGACCGGTTGATGACTTTTGACGAACTCCGGAAGCTGGGGTTCAACGCCGCCGGCTTTTTGAGCTACCGCCTCGAGGAACACCTCGCTTCGGGATTGTACGCGATTGGGCTGGTCGGGGCGGACCCCTACTCGCACGGCGAGGACGATATCTGCTTCCAGTCGGGAATCGAAGAGTACGAGGGATTGAGCAGGAACCTCTCAGCCGCCCACGCCCTGGCGGATGCCACTTCATCAGGCCTGGACGTTGTGTTGCTCGAGGGGCCGGATGAATCAAACTACCGTGTGGAGTCCACCGGTGCGCCTCCCGCCCTTCGCGAGTTGAACTACCTCGCCACCAGAACGAAGCAGATTATAGACAGGCCTTATATGCTCAATCTCATGCCCAGGGATTGGGGGCCGCAACTGGATGAACCACATGCCACGTTGATTGATGTTGCTTCGTTCACCGCGAACTGCCCCACAGCCTATACGACCCATCCCAACGCCTGCTCAAATAGCAGCCGGGAGGCTTCGCTCGGCAGAGTCGGGGAGCGTGCCCGGCGATGGCTGCAATACTCCGCGGAACTCAACGGGGGGCAAGCCAAACCGGTGCTTGGTTATGCCCTGGGCGTATACTGGTGGGCCTATTGGGACACCGACGAACCTCGCTGGCATCTCCACGAGTTCGTGCCGTTCCACCTCCAACGTTTTCAAGTGTATAACCAGATTGTCAACGGTGCTTGCGGGATTCGCTTCTACGGCATAAGCCATACTCAACTGCAAGACATTTACTATCGACATCACTGGGACCAGATCACCGAGATCACCGGCGAGCTTTCCGCTCTTTATGATGTGTATGCGCTTCTCACTTTTCACGATACATGGGAATCCACGCACAGCCTCGAAGCCATGCTCAAAACCTACAACGGGAAAATCTATCTGATTGCCACCAATCCGCGCGAGCACGTGCTCGGTGGCGTCACCATCACATTGACGCACGTTGATCGAATCAACAGCGTAACCGCCTTGTTCGAGAACGAAGAAACCATTAAGCCCTATCCGATGGTCACGCCGTTCGACGGGGTCATCGACGCCACCGACGCCGCACAAGTCCGAAAACGAGGCATCACCCGGCTGGGCTGGAAGCGAGCGGTCCCGGTCAACCCTGACGGGATCAGCTTTACCGACCGCTTCATGGACTACACCGTGCACGTGTACGAAATCGAGCACGGGATACCCCTCGAGGATAGCGACCAGGATAGCCTGCCGGATCACTGGGAACTCAGGCACTTCGGCAACCTGAAACAGGATGCAAACGATGATCCGGACGGTGATGGGCTGGTCAACCTCGCGGAAATGCACCACAACACCGTCCCGTATGATCCCGATAGCGATGGCGACGGGATAAGCGACGGCTACGAGGTGAATACCATCGGGAGCGATCCCACGAAGCGCGATACCGACGGGGACCGCATCGCGGATCCCGAGGACAACTGCCCGGTTGCGTACAACTTCCGGCAGGAAGATTCCGACGGTGACAGTGTCGGCGACGCATGTGATGTTTGCCCGGGCAACCTGCTGTCGATTCCCGTGAATAACGAAGGATGTTCCGATTGCGACGGCAACGGTGTACGAGACAGTTGCGATATCATCGACGGGTTGCTTTCGGACTACAACACCAACGGTATCGCGGATGCGTGCGATCAACCCGGCGACCTGAACGGTGACATCGTGGTGGACTCGTCCGATTACGCCGTATTTAGCGATTGCCTAAGCCCGCCGTGCCCGAATCCACCATGTGATCCGCCTCAATACACCAACCCACGATGCGTGTTGGCGGATTTCGACGCGGACGCAGACGTCGACCTGTGCGACTTCACCGTTTTCCAGCGATTGCTCGGGGAGTCCGGGAAGTCCGCAAAAAGGCCAAGGTAAGCGAAGCGAGCCCTGGGGTAAGGCTTGAGTGGGTGGCCGGATTCGCACAGCTTGCTTGGCTCGAATCGGCCATGTGGCCGATCCAAGGCAGCTCGGCGACCTGCAAATTTCGAGGCTACAGCTTTGTGGCGGATAGCCACACGACATCCTCATGCGTCGCAACTTCCTTGCTCGCAGAAGGATAGCTCTGCTCGCGCCACCGTCGCGCCTATTTGAAGTTCTCCCCCTAAAACAAAGCTTGCGGTATGATTATTGCTCTCTCAACTACTACTTGACAAATAATGACGTGTCTGGTGGGGGTGGGGTTCGGGGGTGTCCGCAGTAACCTCGACTTGATGTTTGGGGTGTGCTCAGCGGGGGAGGATTGTGCTCATTTCAATCTCGATGCCCTCGCCTATCACTCGCGTTACTGGTTGTTTGGGGAATGTTCCAGCGTAAGGGACGTTCGATTATGTGGTCATGTGTGAAATAAGGAGAAGAACAATGAGAATGCGAAACAGATTTGGTGTGGTGACCCTGTTGCTTGCGGTAGCGGCTATGTGCGTGTGGGTATCAGGCCCACAAGTGGAGACAGCGGAGGCAGGTGGTATCATCGCTGGCCCCATCAACCCCATAGCCATCGAGCCCATACCCATCGATCCCATACCCTATCCGCATCCGTGCAAGGTGTGCTACGCCTTTCACACCATAGACCAAGGTCAGATGAGCGGCTTCGGCGACTGTTACCCGGGTTCGTGGGTTGAGGGGGAGACGCTGGGGAATGGCTGCATTGATCCCGTTGATCCCTTTGCCCACCCCTGCTACCTGCCCGTGGCCAAGCCGCGATTTGAGGTGATCATACGTCATCAGTGTATGTGGGAAGACTTCTGGGAGAAGCACACCTCCAATATGGACCCGTCGCCACCGTTGCCCGACGTCAATTTCGAGAGGGATGTCGTAATCGCTGTCATAGCCGGCTGGGGTGGGCACGGCTGTAAGCCGATCGAGGTCGCAGCAATCGCCCCTGGTTGTTGTTGCCCGTACCCCATTCCCTACCCCTACCCAGTGGATGACGTCTCAGCAATCGTCAAACCGATTCACTGGTGCTGCGGCTGCAATACGACGATTCACGTTCGACAAGGCGTATGCTGCCCCGGGGAGCCGTGCTGTTTGTGCATAACCAACCCCTATCACATTGTGAAGGTTTGCAAGCGTTTTCTCCCCTTCGAGAAGCCCACATGCTTCTCGCGTAAGCTATGCGCTATACCAAAGTGCACTTGCTGGATAGATTGCGTCTGGGATGATGACACCATTGATGAAATCATGTGGTGCGAAGAGGAGCCCATACCTGGTCTAATAGAGTAGCCCCGTTTGCTTGTTCAGGGCTGGTCCGTGTCGGGTGGCCCACCGCGCTTTAGCGGCGGGGTGGTGGCTGTCGCCCGGAGAATCGAGCCCACCGGCGCAGCCCTCCGCCGTCGGGTGCGGCGATTGGGAAATGGGCTCGCTAATGGCTGAATGTGCTCTGATCCTGAGCATGAGCCGCCACAAACCGCATAGCGAAGCGCTACGGTTTGTGGCGGTTTTATGCTGTTGTCAGGCCGATTCCGACCTTAGTTCGCATTTTTCACACCGCAGAGAGCTCCGCGGTGAAATATCCGGGCTAGTGGTCTGTCGCGATTGATTCGATGTATCTCCGACGCAGGGGGATCAACCAACCCAATAACTCTGCTGTAACCACCAAACTGACCATGAGCAACATTATCACCCCGACCCACTGAACGACATTCACCACGCTTACCCCCCAAAGAACTTTCAGCTACCGGACCGGGACGATACCCGCTGG
Organism: Phycisphaerae bacterium; assembly: GCA_023133475.1. Taxonomy (GTDB): domain Bacteria; phylum Planctomycetota; class Phycisphaerae; order UBA1845; family UBA1845; genus JAAEQG01. The sequence continues at coordinate 7,514 of JAGLWJ010000461.1, forward strand.
TGCCCGTCACAACCAGTACAAGCTTACGATATGTTCCGACTTAATGGCGTGCGAAAAGGTAACGATCCCATTGGACCAAGCTTGGTAATCGCTGAATTAGGGATATCCACTTCGCTGAAATCCTCTACGCTCCATTTTTCACGCTCCATTCCTCTCGGCGGTGAATTAGATACGATTGCATACGGGTGCCCCATCCCGTTTCGCCGGTCCGAAGGACCGGCGAACGGGGTGGGGGACGGAATCCGCCACGGTATCAGCATTCGCATCAATCGTCGGCGTTCGAGTCAGTCCCCCACCCCTGGAAGGGGTGGGGCACCCACGCTGAGGACTTGCCGCCGCTAAACACGCCGGCGCGGTTGCGATCACTGCGTTTCTCCATTCTCCATTTTCCATTCTCCATTTTCCCCATTCTCTCATGCTCCGCGGTTTTGTTTCCAATCAAGAGAAACCGTTCACATTGCCGAAGAACTGACGTTACGGTGGGCCAGGAGGGCCCGCTATGGTGGTGTGAGGCTCAGGATGAGCAGTCCGGCAATAGCATCATTGCGCGAGCGAGTCGAGGGGAAATGGCAGATTCCCACTCTGTTTGTGGGGATCGTGCTGTTGCTGGGCTCGGTGTTTCGACTCGAATCCAGTCGCGAGCCTCCGAGCTTCGATGACAAATTGACCCGGTTGTCCGAGCGGGTGCAGGCCGGCTACTACACCACCGCGATCGACTACGGCCGGCAATTGCTCGAGAGTAAGGGTCTTGGTCTTGTGCAACGAGCCAAAATCCACCTGTGGCTGGCCCGAGCCAACTACTTGCGGGCTGAACGCAATAACCGCACCGGCAAGTCAGAAGCGCAAATTGTGCGGGACGAATACGACATCGCCGTGCGGATGAAGGGGGAGTTGACTGCGCAGGACCTGCTCAACGTCGGCCACACGCATCTGTGGACCGCCGAGTGCGCCACGGCAATCTCCTATTACCAACAAGCTGTCGAAGCGTGGGATGGCCCTGCTCTGGGCATTCGTCGGCGAATCATCGAGTTGGCCTGGTATAAACTGGATTACGCGCCTGCGGACTTGCTGCCGCTGGTGGATGAATTCATCACCGATGCCCGAGACGATCCAGCCCAGCAGCACTGGGCGATAGGCACCCGGCTCGATTTGCTGGCAGACCTGGGCCGAAACGAAGAGGCGCTGGCATTTGTGCATGAGACGGAGCCGCGTTTTGCCGGCACCCGCTGGGAAGATGCCCACGAATACCTGCTCTGCCTGACACTCTATCGGGTCGGTCGGCAGGATGAGGCAGAGCGACGCCTGCGAGCCTTGCGGAACCGCCTGCCCGGTTCGGAAGAACTGTACGCCAGGTCCGGTTGGCTGCTTGGGCGGGTGGTGTTGTCCGACGGTCATCCGCAGCGCCCGGCGGAGGCTTTGTCATTTTTCCGGGACGTGGTCAACTCCGCCCCGGACACGGTGTACGCACCAGCCAGCCAAGTGGGGATGGGTGAGGCGCTGGCAGCTTTGGAGCGGTTCGAGGAATCCTTGAATCAGTATCGCCAGGCAGTGGGGCGGCTGGATGGGTTTCAAGGCTCGCCCCTGCTTTCCCCGGAGATGGTTCGTGCGTCGATCACGGTGGTGGCTGAGGAGTTGCGGCGGCAAGGTCGGCTCGAAGCCCCGTTGCAGTATTACGAGCTGGCGGTGGGCCTGATTGACGAACGAGACATCGAGTTGCTCTCGAAGCACCTGCAGATTGTGGGGGACCTGCGTGGGGCGTTGGCCCAATCCCTACGCACGGAAGCCGACGAGCTGCCGCTCGAGAAGGAAGGTTATTCGGAGTATCGCAAGCAGTTGCTCGACGAGGCTCGTTACCTGTTCATCGAGGCGGGAGAGACATTCCAGAGGCTGGCACGGATCAATACGCTCAATGAATTCCGTTCGGCGGAGACCACATGGCGTGCGGCGGACCTCTTCGATGAGGCGGGCGAGACTCGCCGGACCATCAGTGTTCTGGGTCAGTTCGCCCGCGAGCGCCCGGACAACGAGTTGGTTCCGCGTGTATTGCTCCGGATGGGGCAGGCGTGGCAGGCTTTGGGCGAATACGCCGAGGCTGCCGAAGCCTATCGGGAAAACCTGCGTCGCTTTCCCCGGACCCCTGATGCCGGTAGCGGATTGATCCCGTTGGCGCGGTGTTACATGAATATAGGTGGCGAGTCGAACCTGGAACTGGCGGAAAAAACACTGGTGGGCCACATTTTGGCGGATTCCCCGGTATTCACCCCGGCGGCGGAGGAGTTCCGCGACGCGCTGTTTTTGCTCGGCGAACTTTACATTTCGCAGTGGCGTTTCGAGCGTGGTATCGAGCGGTTGGAAGAGGCGTTGGAGCGCTACCCCGACGACAGTCGGGTGTTGCAGGCCCGGTCTCTGCTGGCCAGTGCGTATCGTCGCAGTGCCCTGGCGTTGAAAGAAGACATCAAGAAGACGGAAAAGGCTTCGCAGTGGCCTCGGATGCGTGCGGAGATGCAGCGGCGCTTCAAGCGTGCGGCGGAGTTGTTCGCCGAACTGGTTCGCGGCTTCGAGGAGGCCGGCGAGCACAACCTCGACGCCCGGCAAGAGCCGGTTTTGAAGCAGTCGCGCCTCTATCAGGCGGACTGCCTGTATGAACTGGGTCAATATCGCCGGGCGGTGGCGCTGTACGAGACGGCAACCTGGATATATCGGGGCGAGCCGTCGGCTCTGGGCGCATATATTCAGGTGATTAACTGTCGTCTGTGCCTGGGGCAGCGGGAGGAGGCCCGGGCGGCTTTGCGCCGGGCACAGTATCTGCTCCGGATCATGCCCGAACACGTCTTCGAGGGTGACTACGTCGGGCAAAGCCGCAAAGAATGGGAACGGGTCTTTGCCTGGGTGGAAACGACCAAACTGCTTGAGCAGGAAAGGTGAAGGATGATGTCGGTATCGAGCGATACGACGGATGATCGGTCCGCCGGCCACAAAGCCATGGAATTGCTGGGCAGGCAACTCAACCTGTATCAGCGTATCGAGCAGTTGGCAGAGGCACAGCGGCGGTTGATCGAAGGCGACGATTCCCGCCCGTTGCTGCGGTTGCTGTCGGAGCGGCAGAAGCTGACCGCCGAACTGACGCGGTTGAACCACGAGTTGGCCCCTTACCGGCAGCGTTGGGAAGCCCTGAAAGTCGCCATGCTGCCCTCCGAGCGGCGGGCGATGGAAGAGATGGTCAAAAAAGCCGCGGCGCGTCTGCGCAGGATTCTGGAGAAGGACGAAGCCGACGGGCAGCTTTTGGCTGCCAAGAAAAGCCGTGCCCGCCATGACATTGGCACGTTGGGCACCGCACAACGCACCTTGGCTGCCTATGCGGGGAACACCACACAGCAACCATCGATCTTAGAGAGCACGGAAGCGTGAACGTGAGCATGGTGTCGGCTATTCCCAAAAGACCAGACCAGGCGCTGGACGCGATCATCTCAGCCTACAACGAGGTGACCGAGCGGCTTAAGCAATCGCACGATCGTCTGGCGGAGGAGGTTCGGCGGTTGCGTGGTGAAGTTGAGGAGAAGAACCGGGAGTTGGCTCGCCGGGAACGGTTGGCTGCATTGGGTGAGATGGCCGCCGGGGTGGCCCACGAGATTCGCAACCCTCTCTGCGGCATCAACCTGTTCGCGTCGGTGCTGTGTGCGGACCTGAGCGACCGCCCGCAGTGCCGGCAGCTTGCCCGGAAAATCGTAGCCGGAGTTCGCACGTTGGATGGTGTGGTTGGTGACATTCTGGCCTTTGCCGGCCAGGCGCCCGTCGAATCCCGCCCCGTGCGGATTGCGGAGGTGATCAATGCGGTGGTGGAGTTGGTGGAACCGCAACGAGAGGCGTCGAACACCACCATCCACATCGCCACCAGCCTGGTCGACGTGCAGGTGTCGGCGGACTTCGATCAACTTCAGCGGGCAATCCTGAACATCACACTCAACGCCATCGAGGCGGCGGAACCGGATGGCAACGTGTGGTTTTCCGCAACTGAGGGAGAGACACAAGCAGAGGTGTGCCTCAAGATCGCCGATGACGGCCCGGGCATCAATCCATCGATACGCGAGCGGGTTTTCAACCCGTTCTTTACGACCAAGGACACCGGGACCGGTCTGGGATTGGCGATCGCGCATCGCATCGCCGAAGCTCACGGCGGCCGGGTTGGTGTGGGGCCTCGCCCGGGAGGCGGGGCGATATTTCGTTTAACTCTTAAAGCGGCCCGTGACCGTTAGGTAAGTTGTAGGGCGGGTTCCACCCGCCTTCCTGGCTGAGAACAGGCAACAGATGGGTGGCCCACCGCTTTAGGGCTTGTCGATTTAGTCTGTAGCGTCGCCCCTTGTGGGCGGCGCACCCGTGTTTTTCGTCACCCACAAGGGGTGACGCTACATTGGGAATCGCCACGGACGATTTAATCGACAACCCCTTTAGCGGTGGGGGACACGAATGGTTCACCGATTCGCGTCCCCCACGGCTAAAGCCATGGGCCACCCGACCGGAACGGGAGGGCACTCAGGCAACAGGCAACAGGCAACAGGAACTCGGAACTCGGAACTCGGATGGTGGGTTTCGCCTCGCTCCGCGAGGTTCCACCCACCCTACTTTATATGGAGGTGGTTGTATGGCACGGATATGCGTGATTGACGACAAGGCCATGATGCGCGAATCGGTAACCCTGGTGCTGACTCGGGCGGATCATTTGGTTGAGACGTTCGAGGACGCCAGATCGGCGTTGCCGGTGGTGCTCGAGGGGCGTTTCGATCTGGTGCTGACCGACTTGAAGATGCCCCGGATGGACGGCCTGACGCTGATCCGCGAACTGCGGGAATCGGGATGTGATACGCCCATCATCGTGATGACCGCGTATGGCACAGTGCGGACGGCTGTGGAAGCCATGAAACTGGGCGCCTTCGATTACATCGAGAAGCCGCTGGAGATGGATGTGATCGATGCCCATGTCGAGCGTGCGTTGCAACACGGGCGAATGTGCAAAGAAAACGAGGCTTTGCGGAGATCCTTGAGCGACATGCACGCCCACCATGCCATGATAGGTGACAGCAAGCACATGACCGACCTGCGGATCAAGATCACCCGCGTGGCTCAAAGTGACGCAGCCGTCCTGATCACCGGTGAATCCGGGACGGGCAAGGAACTGGTTTCGCACGCAGTGCACACGATGTCCAAACGGAAAGATCGGCCTATGCTGTGCCTGAACTGCGCCGCCCTGTCGGGCAATCTGCTGGAGAGCGAACTGTTCGGGCACGAGCGTGGGGCGTTTACCGGGGCGGATCGTCTGCGCAAGGGGCGGTTCGAGCTGGCGGACGGCGGCACACTGCTGCTGGATGAAATCTCGGAGATGGGCTTGTCGCTACAGGCCAAGCTGCTCCGCGTGCTCCAGGAAGGGCAGTTCGAGCGGGTCGGCAGCAGCGTCACCCGTCAGTCCAACGTCCGCATCATCGCCACCAGCAACCGCAACCTGGAATCGTGGGTGGGTAAGAAACGCTTTCGCGCCGATTTGTACTATCGTTTGAATGTGCTTCCGGTCAAGTTGGCTCCGCTGCGCGAGCGCCCCGAGGACGTTCCGATTCTGGTGCATCATTTTCTGGATCAGATCAGCCGGCGTCTGGGTCGCCTTTGCCTGAAGGTCGCCGCCGAGGCGCTGGAGATACTCACCGGTTATGCCTGGCCTGGGAATGTTCGCGAGTTGCAGAACCTCTGCGAGCGTTGTGCCGCGCTGGTGCCCGACGGGAACGTCACCAGCGAGATCATCGAAGGTTGGATTCAGGGCAGTGTGGCTCCGGTGGAGACGTTCTCCCGGCTTCGCCCGGGTCGGATGCTCGAGGACGTGGAGCGGCAACTGATCGAGCGGACCCTCAAGCAATTCAACGGTCATCGGGAAAAGACCGCCAAGACGCTGGGCATGGGAGTGCGGACCCTGGGCATGAAACTCAAGCAGTGGCGTGAAGAGGCGGCGGCACAAACGCGGACTAAATTGTTGCGGGAACAGATTTACGTGTCGCAGTGAGTGGGACTCCTTTGCCACGGGTCCGGCAGGAATTTCGCCTCGGCGCAGTTTTTGCCGAACGACGACCATCGCCCAACAGCCTACCAGCCGCATGAGGACGGTTGAGAACATTTGGAACAGTTCGTGCTCTGGTGCCACGGCAAGGCGAGCGGGCCGGGCAGTTGCCCGGTAGCCAACGGCTTTGAAGAGAGATGATGATGTTTTTCGAGAATCTGCTCAATCACGGCTCGATTCCGGCTTTGGCGACTACGCTCTCCTTCACCGAGGCGCGGCATAACATGATCGCCGAGAACATCGCCAACCTGGGCACTCCCGACTACAAGTCCAAACAACTGGACACGCAGATGTTCCAACAAGCATTGGGCGAAGCCCTGGACCGCCGAGCGGAAGACCCCCGCAAACCCTTTGTCCTGAAGGAGCGTCAGTTCCAGACCGGGCCTGGCGGTACGCTGAAGGTGACCCCGTCTCTGAGGCCACCGGACAACCTGTTGTTTCACGACGGGACAAACGCCTCGCTCGAGCGCGAGATGGCTGACTTGGCGGAAAATGCAATGACTCATCAGATGACTTCCACGTTGCTGAGAGACAAGTTTTATGGGCTGCGAAAGGCAATTCGCGGCAGGGTGTAGGGGGAAGCTTTCAGCTTTCAGCTATCAGCTATCAGCCGGAAAGCAGGAGAAACGGTATGAGATATTGCATAAGGTATCATCAAAAAGAGCGTTATGCTTTACGCGGCTGTCACGCTCCAACATCGCTGAAAGCTGATAGCTGATAGCTACTTGTGAGGCAGCATAATTATGTTTGGTGCACTTGACATCAGCACTTCGGCGTTGATCGCCCAGCGAATCAACCTGAATACGATCGCCGGCAATGTTGCGGCAATGCACACGACGCGGGACGCTAACGGCAACCCTGTCCCTTTCCAGCGGCGGATAGCGCTTATGGCATCGGGCAATCCATCCGCCGGGCGAAATGCCCCCGGGGTTCATGTGGCAGCGGTGATAAAAGACCCCAGCAAGTTCCCCATGGTTTACGACCCCGGGCATCCCGACGCGATCAAAGCCGGACCCGATGCCGGGTACGTGCGGATGCCTAACGTGGATGCCGGGACCGAACTGGGCAACGCTCTGTACGCTTCCCGGGTCTACGAAGCCAACGTCACGGTAGTGGAAGTCACCAAGACGCTGGCGTCATCGTCACTGAGTTTGCTGGCATAGAGGCTGGAAGGAGAAGCGAATCATGGTCGATCCCATCATCGGGCCAGGCGGAACGGGGCCTATCAGCCCCATCACCGATACTCAGACCACCGATGCCGTCCCATCTTCCGGCGGCAAGGATTTCAAGGAGATTCTGCTGGATAGTCTGGAAGAGGTTAACCGTTTGCAAACGGAGGCTGACAACGGTGTGCAGGCTCTTTATCGCGGGGATACGGATAACGTGGCGGAGGTGTTCACGGCGGTGAACAAAGCCTCGATTGCTTTCGATCTGCTCATGGAGATTCGCAACAAGTTGCTGGAAGCATACGAGGAGATCAAACAGATGCGGGTGTAGGGTGGGTGGAACCTCAGACGAGTCCAAAGTCCCTAGTCCAAAGTCCAAAGTC
>JAGLWJ010000462.1 GCA_023133475.1 Phycisphaerae bacterium
AGGGGATTGCCCTGCCGTTCGTCTCCGCCGGTGGATCGGGGGTGATCTGCCTGGGGGCGTTGGTGGGTTTGTTGGCTGGGGTGGCCCGACGTGGCAGGGGGGCGGAGCCTCTGCCGGTCGCGGTGGGCAATCACGATCTGCGGGCGATCGGCGTGGTTACATCGGTGACAGGGTAAGGTGATGAGCGTCGGCACAGTCAACAATCCGGTAACTGATTCACGGGCGGTCACGCCGGCTAACGGGTCCGCGTCAGTGGTCTTTGCCGGTGGTGGGACCGGTGGGCACCTGTTCCCCGCGCTGGCGGTGGCTGAGGCGATCCGCGAAACATCGCCCAACGTGCGGTTCACTTTTTTCGGAACCTCGCGCCCGTTCGACCGCGTGGTCACGAACATGCCCGGGACCGAGTTGATCAGCCAAAGCATTCAACCACTGCGCATGAAGCCGTGGACTTGGCCGACGTTCTATGTGAATTGGGTGCGGTCGCGGCGTTGCTGTCGCGAGTATTTCGACGCCCATCCTCCGGTAGTGGTCATCGGCACCGGCGGGTTCGCCAGCGGGCCGCCTCTGTATGAAGCCGCCAAGAGCGGGATTCCCACAGTGCTGATGAACCCGGACGCGATACCCGGGCGGGCCAACCGCTTTCTGGCTCAGAACACCGCCCAGGTGTTCGTGCAGTGGGAGGAGACCCAGGCTGCGTTCAGTGGGCACCATGGTTGTGAAGTTACCGGCTGCCCGATCCGCTCGCAGTTTCGCTCAGCCAGCCGTGCCCGTGGTATCGAGCACTTCGGGCTTGATCCCACCCTGCATACGTTGCTGGTGACCGGGGCCTCGCAGGGGGCGGCATCGATCAACAACGCGATGCCGGGCATCCTGAACGATCTGGCGGAGCTGTCCGGCTGGCAGATTCTACACCTGAGCGGACCGAGGGACTTCGAGCAAACCCAAACCGCCTATCGCATGCACCGGATGCCGGCAGTGGTGGTGCCGTTCACCGAGCAGATGGCAGACGCCATGGCGGCGGCTGACCTGATTGTCTCCCGGGCCGGCGCCTCGACCTTGGCAGAGATAACCGCCCTGGGCAAGCCGTCGGTTCTGCTTCCGTATCCACACCATCGGGACATGCACCAACATGCCAACGCCCGGGTGCTGGTGAAGATCGGAGCCGCCCGCATCGTGCACGACCGCGTCGATCCACAACTGACCGCCCCGGCAATGCGCGAAGTGCTCAGCACACTGATGTCCGACGAGGAGACGTTGGCGCGTATGGCTTCGGCAGCCAACCGCATCGGAACCACCGATGCCGCAACCAAAATCGCAGCCCGGATCAAACCATTGCTCGGTGCTTGTGTGGAAAAGGAGGCGTGATTGAATGGAGCGAAATCACCCTTGCAACCGATATAACCTATACGGGCAAGAGCGGGGTTGCGGTTCCCCGCCGTTGCCGTGCACCAACATGCAACAATCGACCACCCGGTCCATCGGCGCAAAAGGCGCCGGAGGTGAGGCGGTGTCCGACACAACAACCACATTCGCCACGCGGGCGCCCTGGGCCAGCCACCCAGCCGGCAAACGCATCCACATGATCGGCATCGGAGGTTGCGGCATGTCCGCAGCCGCCGCGCTATTGTTACACTCAGGCGCGCGGGTCAGCGGGTCGGACATGAGCCGGTTTGAGGAACTCGATACCCTGACCGCCCGGGGGGCAGTCGTTCACATCGGACATCTCCCCGACCATGTCCCTCAAGACGCCGACGGCGTGGTGGTCAGCGCTGCGATCCCCGAGAGCAACCCGGAGTTGGCGACAGCCCGCCGGCGCAAGCTGCCGGTGATTCACTATGCTCAGCTTCTCGGTGAGATCATGGAACATCGGCGCGGCATCGCCGTCGCGGGCACCCACGGAAAGAGCACCACTACCGCCCTGCTTGCCCACATTTTGCGGTCCGCCGGGCTGGCCCCGTCGTTTATCATGGGGGCCTATTCGTCTCAGTTGGGTGGAAGTTCGGGCGTGGGGCATGGCGAGCATTTCGTCGTGGAAGCCTGTGAGTATGCCCGCTCGTTTTTGGCATTGAGGCCCTCTGCCGCGGGCATCTTGAATATCGACGAAGATCATTTGGACTGCTACGAAGACCTCGACGACATCCGCGCAGCGTTCACCGCGTTTGGGGCGATGGTTCGCCCGGGTGGGATGCTCATCACCCCGCACCGCGAACGAGGTGTGGCTGATGCCGCCGTCGCCCTCGGCGTTCGCCATGAGACCTTCGGGTTTCAGAAGGAGGCGAACTGGCAGGCGGGCAACCTCTGCCCGGAGCAAGGATGCTATGCGTTTGACGTGCTCTACAACGGGCGGCGAATGCTGTCCGCCCAACTGCGCCTGGCAGGCATCCACAACGTCAGCAATGCGCTGATGGCGGTGGCGATGGCTTACCACGAATCGGTAAGCCCCCAGGCCATCGCTCATGGTATCGAGACCTTTGAGGGGATCGCGCGGCGGATGACCCGCCGGAATATGGGAGGTGGCGTGACGCTCATCGACGACTACGCCCACCACCCCACCGAGATCAACGCCACTCTACTGGCACTCAACGCCCGCTATCAGCCCAAGCGGACCTGGGTGGTTTTCCAACCACATCAGGCCTCCCGCACACGGCAGTTGATGCACCAGTTCGCCGGCGCCTTTTCGGCGGCTGACATCATCATCGTGGCGGATATTTACTGTGTGCGCGACAGCGCCGAAGACCGGGCACGGATTCGCTCGTCCGACCTGGTCTCGCTGATCCATCAGAACGGCGGCGACGCACGTTACATCGGCCCGCTGGATGACGTTACTCGGCACGTGCAGGAAAACGTAGCCGAGGGCGACCTGGTGGTAACCATGGGAGCCGGAGATGTCTGGAAGATTGCCGACAAATTGGTTTAACGAGTTTGTGGGGCGAATTGAACACGAGGTCCCCCTGGCACCTATGACTTGGTTCAAACTCGGCGGGCGTGCGCGTCACGTATATAGGCCGGCGGACGAAACCCAACTGGCTCGAATGATCGGCTACGCACATGACGACGACGTCCCCACGCGGGTGCTGGGCGGTGGAGCCAACGTGCTCATCCGCGACGATGGCGTGGACGGGATCGTCATCCGCCTGGACGAACCGCCCTTTAGAAAGATCGAATTCCGCGATGACCGGGTGATCGCCGCCGGCGGGACCGACCTGATGCGGCTGACTCTCGAGTGTGCCAGACGAGGGCTGAGCGGGTTGGAATGTATGGCCGGCATCCCGGGGACGGTGGGCGGTGCGATCCGCATGAACGCCGGCGGCAGGTTTGGGGATATCGGGGAGGTGGTCGCAACTGCCCGCCTGCTCAACCTCGAGGGGAAAATCGAAACGCTTAACGCCGAACAGTTGGGCTTTGCTTACAGACACTCCAACGTCGGGCAACGCATCGTCCTCTCTGCCGAGTTGCAACTCCGGCAAGATGACCCCGAAAGCGTGATGGATCGCTACAACGAGATATGGGAGAGCAAGAAATCCTCCCAGCCGATGGGGGCTAATTCAGCCGGGTGCATCTTCAAAAACCCGCCCGGCGACTCGGCGGGCAGGCTCATCGACCAGGCCGGCATGAAAGGGGACTCCGTGGGAGAGGCTGAGGTCTCACGCGATCACGCCAACTTTATCGTCACACGCAAAAACGCAACCGCCCGGGATGTTATTCGGCTGGTGGAACGGATTCGACAAACGGTCCGCCGAAAGTTTGATGTCGAACTCGAAACGGAAATCGACATCTGGTAGGATTCCGCTGTGTGAGCTGGGGGAAGGCAGAAGGCAAGAGATGTAGGGCGGGTTCCACCCGCCAAACCGAGGCAAGAGGCAAGAGGCAAGAG
>JAGLWJ010000463.1 GCA_023133475.1 Phycisphaerae bacterium
CCCTGGGGTAAGGCAACAACCTCAAACAAGCCCCCAGCGGGGGCGATGGAAATTATGCGACACGGCTCGGACTCAAATGACGCCACAATCCAACGTCGTTCCGTCGCCCCCGTTGGGGGCTCGAATAACGATGCCCGGCGTACCCAGGGTTCGCTTCGCTCACCCTGGGCTATATTCCGTCGCCCCCTCTGGGGGCTCTCGGAAAAGGACACCGGGCGATCAAGAGAAAGCGGACGGACCCTCGCGTGACAACGTTGGACATTACCGTATTGGCCGGCGGCCCCAGCGACGAGCGTGAGGTCAGCCTCAACAGCGGCAAGGCGGTTCACGATGCCCTGGTGCAACTGGGCCACCGGGTCAGCATGATGGATATCGCGCCTGATAACCTGCGGGCGCTGGAGGTGCCGTCCGACTGCGTCTTCATCGCCCTGCACGGTGCGTTTGGTGAAGACGGGCAGGTTCAGCTTCTCCTGGAAAACGCCGGGAAACGCTATTGCGGGACCGACGCAGCCGCTTCCGCCCTGGCGATGGACAAGGTGGCAGCCAAGCGGCGATTCATCAGCCGCGACATCCCCACCCCCCGCTTCGAGGTCGTGAAGGAGGAGAACATAAAAGCTGCCGCAGCAGCCTGGCAAATCCCGGTGGTGGTCAAGCCGATCTGCTCGGGAAGCAGTGTGGACACCTATATCGTTCGCGAGCCGAGCGGTCTGACGGATGCTCTCGAAACCGTCGTCGGCAAACACGGTGATGCCCTGATCGAGCGGTGCATCGACGGATTAGAGCTGACCGTGGGCATTCTCGATCGGAGGGCGCTTCCGGTCCTGGAAATCCGCCCCAAGCGCGAGTTTTACGACTATCAGGCCAAGTACCTCGACGATGACACCGAGTACCTGTTCGACATAGACCTTCCGCCGGAGGTGCTCGACCGGGTTGGGAGGTTGAGTGTGCAGGCCCAGGATGCCCTGGGGTGCCGCGATTTCTGCCGGGTGGATTGGATGGTGGACCGCCGGACGCATGAGCCTTTCGCACTGGAGATCAACACCATCCCGGGTTTCACCAGTCACTCACTGCTGCCCAAAGCTGCGGCACGGGTAGGCATCTCGTTTGCAGAGTTGTGCCAGGAAATTGTCATGCTGGCAATGCGAAGGGGCGAGCAGAAGGCAAGAGGCAAGAGGCAAGAGGCAATAGGTGAGAGGTGAGAGGTAAGAGGGTGGGTGGCCCATCGCTTTAGCGGTGGGGGACACGAATACTTGGCGTGATTCGCGTCCCCCAGGGCTAAAGCCCTGGGCCACCCCCACCACCGACTTTGGACTTTGGACTTTGGACTTTTGTGGCACGCGGCAAGCACAATGGTAACGCTCGTTCCAGACGAGTTCGGCGGTGGTGGTCCGCCAAGGACCGTGGCGCGAAGTTCGCCACCGTAGGGGTGGTTCTGCGAGCGTGCCTGGCAATTGGGTTGATTGCCGGCACCGGGATCGGGTTGGCTTACCTGGATCGCAACGTCCACACTGCGGCGCGTTTCCATCTGTCTCCGCTTATCGAGCTGGTTGATGTGCCCGATGGGCTGCGAGACACCATGACAGCCAAGCTGGCTCCGTTTGAAGCTGTTTCGGAGTTCGATCCCAGGATATGTGCCAAGATCGGACAGGCATTGGAAGCCGACCCCTGGGTTCGCCGGGTCACGAGCGTCCGCCGCACGCATGATCTGCGAATCACAGCCAGTTGTGAATATCGTCTGCCCGCCGCCCTGGTGCAGATTGACTCCGGCTTTTACCTGGTTGACGAGCAGCAGGTGCGGTTGCCGGGTGTCTACGGGTATCAGGAAACGCTCCCGCTGATTCAGGGGGTGGACAGTGATCCTCCCCCACCGGGCGAGATATGGGATGTTCCCGATCTGGGTGCCGGCATGGCGTTGGCTCGGCTTATTGTCCCGGAGCGTTTCTATCGCCAGATTACGGGCATTCAGGTGCACAATTACGGTGGGCGTCGTTCGGCGAGTAACGCACACATCGTGCTGACCACGGACCGGGCGGGACGGGTGATCAATTGGGGGTCGGCTCCGGGTGAGGAAGTCGAGGAGAACAGTGCCCAGCGTAAGATTGCTATCCTGCGGCACAATTACGAGCGATATGGGCGTGTTGACGCGGGCTTTGGGATGATTGACATTTCAGTCTACCCCGACCGTTTCACCACCAACGGATGAGCAACGCGGGGGATGTAGGGCGGGTTCCACCCGCCTTCCCCGCCTTGCGGAAAAAGTAAGTTTGGCGCTGAATAAGCACAAGCTTGGTGCGAATACTCTGTTGACCGGCGGTAGTGTTGGTTTCGAGTAGAAGCCGATCCTGCCGGCGGGGTAGAGGATTGACATAACGATGAACACCGACCATTTGACCCAGTTTGCCGAGCAGGTCCACGGATTGTGGCAAACCAATATACCGCCCGAATATCAGGTTCCGGTTTTTCCCGTAGCCGTGGGCATGTTGGTTATCGGAATCGGTTTGAGCGTGTTGGGCGCCAAGTTGGCCCGTTGGGGGATCACTTGCGCGTTTGGGGCTGCGGGGGTGGCTGTTGCCGCCGCGTTGGCCCCGGGGATCGACCTTTCCACGATCGCCGTGATCGTCATCGGGGCGATTGTCGCCGGTGGCATCGGGTATTGGATGTTCAGATTATGGGTCGGTCTTGCGGCTGCGGCGCTGTTTGGCGTGGTGGCAGTGGGGTTCTACGGCAGTCATGCGGTGGTGCCCCATTTTCTCGAGTATCAGTCGGGTTACGATTTCAACAATGCCGTCGCCATGCCCCAGGCGGGCGATATCGAGACGTTTACCGCCGTATACCATGCGGAAGATGACAAGGCGGGCACGGTGTCCCTTGCCCGCACATTTGCCAGTGAAGCCGGTGCCGATGCCCTATCGGGCCTTCGGGCCTGGGCGGAGGATTTCTGGGTGTACGTCCAATCCCAAGAAGCCGATGTAAACAAATGGATTCCGGGAATTGGGTTGGCAGCCGGTTTGATCGGATTCTTGTTGGGTGTCTTTCGTTCTCGCTTCACTTTGATCCTCGGCACCGCGATGGTGGGGATCACGTTGGTGATGTCGGGTTTGGCAGGGTTGGCGGCTAAGATGCAGTTGAACGTTCCCCAGGCTATTGGGCAACATACGCAGGCAATCTGCATTGCCGGGGTGTTGATGCTGCTGGCTTCGATACTCTTGCAAGCTCTGCTAACGCGAAAGGTCCCCGGCAAGACACCGGCGCCCCAAGAACAGTAGGAACGACTCGCCGCACGGGGCAAAGCCTGTGGTTAATCTTCAGTATTGGGTTGCGTGGCTTCGGGGGCAAGGTGCGTTTGCCGGGCTTCCGCTGATTATCGTCGGGTTGGCTTTGGTGCTCACCGGATGGCGGATGGGCAGGGTGTTCATTATCCTGATGCTGGCGGCGGTGGGGGCGGCTGCCGGTGCCCATCTTGTTCCCGACCGCCCGAATTCGTTAGTGGCAGCGGTCATTGGTGCGGTTCTGTTAGGCGGGGTCGGGGCAATTTTCAAGCGGCACGCTGTGGCTTTGCTTGGCGGTTTGATTGGCACGGGGATTTTTGTGCAGGTGCTCGCCCCATCGGGTCTGGATGGTTGGCTTTTGTTTATCGCCGCGTTATTGGTTTTTATAGCCCTTGCGGCTGTGAGCATTTCCAACGAGCGAGGCGTGGTCATCCTGATAACCTCTTTCGAAGGGGCGGTCCTGCTGCTTTCGGGCTTGATCCCCATTATTGCGAGTTGGCCCGGGCTTTTCCGCTTCCTCGAGAGCACCAACCGGGCCAGTTGGATATTCCTGCCGTTCGTGATCCTGGTCCCGACGGCGATCGGCTGCCTGCTGCAAATCTCCGACGCCAAAAACCACGGATCGGGTGTGATGCAGACGTGAAACGCCGAACCGCAGTTGTAGGGCGGGTTTCACCCGCCTTCTCGGCCGGGTGGCCCATGGCTTAAGCCGTGGGGGACGCGAATCCAAACACCCATGCCGCTACGAGGTCCGGCGGTGCTCGGATGAACCATTCGTGTCCCCCACCGCTAAAGCGATGGGCCACCCAGCCTGTTGCGGTAGAATCTGGTGTGTATTTTATAAAGGTTCTTTTCCACGATTAAGCGGATTTTTTGAGTTTGCAGCAACATTACCGGGCTCATTGGTAGCCATTCCTCTCATTGTGTAGCGATTGCGTTGTTTGTGTTCGCCCTTGGGCTTGTGCGTCGCGCTGCATGTCCGCGGCGATTCGCCGGCTGATCCGGGCTCGGGTTCGCACGCAGTACACCGTTTTCTGCATCTTGCGATGCCGGCGAAATCCTCGTTCTACCGCATTCGAGGTCGTCGGCAGGAGCGAATCGTCCAGAAACGTCAACGCTTTGTCCAGGTTCGGCATTGTAGCCTTCAGCTCCTTACGCACCTTGGCCACCACGCGAAGCACGGCTTTGGTCAATTCCTTGATGACGTGGAATTCGCAGACCTAGTGTCGAACATTGTCGCCGAACACCTGAGCAATCGGTACAGGATACAAAGCTGATCCATCATCGCAACCACGCGGTGCGTATAATGCACCTTCGGCAACGCCAGGTCACTCATGTCGGCATTGAAGTAGATACCGCATCGTGAGCAGTAGTGTTGTGAATAGGTCACCTTCACATCGACGGGGCGATCGGTCTTCAGATCACCCAAGTCGTGCAACGTTCGCGTGACCACCCGGTCGCGGTAGGCCGAATGCTCACATTCCGGGCATGGCCGACGTCTGTAATTGCGAGAGCGTTGAGCGACTTTGGCTTTGGGCAGGTCTTCGCCCCGAGTGATGCCCTCGGTCGCATCCGGTAAGTACTCCCCGGGGCTATTCATGGCCATCCTCCCACGAAAACGTCCTATGTTCTCGCAGGATTCATCGACCGAGTACGCCGAAGATCAACAACAAAACCCGGTAATGTTGCTACAGATTCCATTGGATAGTGGTATTATGTAACGCCAATAACCCCACGTCGGTGACCGACGTCTACGCCCCAGCCACCGGGCTCCGCGATGGGCCGGTGGAGCCCACTTGGAACGGGTCGATGACATCTTCCAACGTCTGCTTGTTTGCCGGCGTCAGTGCCAGAGGGCGGCCGGGGCGATACCCCTCGAGCAGACCATCATAGCCGAACTGCTCGTAGTTCCTCAGCCACTCGCTGACACGGGATCGCGGCGCCTTGAGCATCGCCGCAATCTGCCCGTTGGTGTAGCCGCTATCGGTTTTCGTAGGGCGGGTTTCACCCGCCTTCTCTGGGAGATGGGTTTCGTCCATAGTTCCCTCGCTTCGGGCTCGGCTCAGGCCTATGGCGGGTGGAACCCGCCCTACATTACGGGCATTATTGCACGTTGAGGTTTAACAGGTAGTTGTCCAACTCCCGACGCTTGCGTTCGATTTCAGCTTCGACCTCTGCCAGAGCACCTTGGGTCTGCTCGATTTCGGTCTCCTGCTTCTCCAACTTGCTGATGTAACGTCGATACAGGTCCGAGCCCTGCCGCACCGCACCGAGGTTGGACCGCAGACGCCCCTGCTCCTGATTAATCGAACGCAGCTTGCTCCGCAAACGCTCAGCCTCACGCTCTTGCTGCTCCAACGAGGCCCGCATCCGTGCCACCCGCTCCAAAGCCTCACGAACCGATTTGCTGATTACCTTGGCTCGCAGGTAATGGGTGATGCGGTCCCGGCCGGCGTTGCGGATCACCACACTCTGGTCCGTGATCCGTTCTTCGCGAACGGTCAGCTTGCTGGTCTTGCCGGCAACGGTCTCGACCTTGAAACGATAGAGTACCCCGGTGCGCTCATAGACATCTTTCGGCTCGACCAGCTTCCAGTCGGCGTTGTAGGGATGTTCGACCAGCACGGAGCGGGCGATGTCACCTTTGTTCTTGATGCGGTAGTGCTTGGTCTGGACATACTTGTTGGTGACGATCAGCGTGCCCTTGGCAATACGCATGGCGGTGATCCGGGTGGGCGTCGATTCGGACTCTGCCACCACCTCCCGCTCCAAGTCCATCGCATATGAGATCAACCGCTTTTCCGTGGGGCTCATGTCGTCCAGTTGGGCATCGCCGGCATATATCCCGACGTCGAAAACGGTTATCGGGCCTTGCATCAGGTTGAGCCTGGTCGAATTGGTCAGTTGCAGACCGTTCAGCGGATACTTGCCATGCACGCTCTCGTTGAAAATGGACAGCTTCTCGACCGCGACGGCTTCGTTGACGATCGGCAGCATGGCGGACTTCTGCCGTGCGATGGTCACCGGCGTCTGAATCTCGTACTTGAACAGCTCACCGGCTTCGGACGCCTGAGCCATCGAAGCCACGCCGGCAATACCAGCCGAAATCGCAGGCCCAGCCGGAGCGAAGGGCACCGCATAGCCATAGCTGATGCCTTCCGCAGCCGCGGGCGGTGGCATCGCAGCTTTGCCACGCATCGCTCGCCTCGGTTTCCTCTTGGTCAGCTTTGCCCCCACATATGCCTCCTCGTCAGCCACGCTGTCATAGTCTACATCGCCATCATATTTTCGCGGTCGTAGCGAGGCATAGACTTCCGGCTTAACCTCCGGGCGCGGCACATATAACGGCGAGTACAAATCCTGCACGAAGGAGATGGGCCGACCGGAGACCAGCGTCAACTGGACGTTCCCCCAGTCCTCGTCGGTGGTGTTGTCCACCATGGCCCAGCCTTGCAGGAGCGGCTCTTCGCCATCGGAGAGCACCAGGCGATAGCTCGTTTTCCACACCGGCGCTTCGAGCACATAAGCCGCCATCACCCGCCGCGAGCCTTGGCCTGTGAAACGCAACGCCACCGATTTCTTGCCCACGTCACGCGCACCTGCCAGCACCGCCAATGCCTGAGTCAACTCCGCTTCGAGTTTCTCATCGAGCAACCGCGCGGAACGTAAGTCACCGATGGCGAAAGTGCGCAAGCCGTCCGCACACACCAGGTTCACATATTCGACCTGTGTTGCCTGACCCTCCTTGTCGATCACCTTATGGATTTCGGTGCCCAGGATATTCCCACTCACAGCCTGGGACTGGGTATGCAGCATCAGCTCCACCGGCACGCCGCGAAGCTGGTCGAAGAGTTCCCGTAGCGTCGGGCGCTTGGTGAGATCGACCCCGAAGGCTTTGAGGGATTTTTCGATGGGGTCTTTAGAGGCGTAGACTACCGGCTCGATCCGTCCCCCGTCCAGATCGATCAAGACCAGCGATTTCAAAATATCGTTGATCTGCTCGGTTTTGAACGGCATGTTGATGGCTGCATCGCCGTCCACCGTACCCAGACGCTGGTAGCAGGCCACCCCACTGCTGTAGAGGGTCACCTGCTTTACGGGCAGCTCCGCCGCCGGGAGGCTCGCCGCCAGACACACAAACACCAATCCGCTTCGCATTGTTGACATGGTTGATACTCCGGAACAGAACCTTTGTTACACTAGAAGGTTACGCAACATTCCATCGACATCGGCAACCGATTCCAATAATATACAGCATACCGACGATCCACATTATCGGCATCACCCCCCGGATCACATTGTCGGCGGAAACTCGCCATCGGGGCAACACCGATTACTTTGACGCATCAATCCGCGGGCGGTTCCAGCAAGGCTAGGCCCAATACGGTTCATTTAAGGATAACAATTGATTGTTGGAACGATGTTTGCCGGGTGCCATGCCCACGCTTGCGTGGGCATGTATTGCGTGAG
>JAGLWJ010000464.1 GCA_023133475.1 Phycisphaerae bacterium
GTTCCACCCGCCGCGCGATGCCACAACGGCGAGAGAGAATGGAGAATGTGTGTAGGGCGGGTTCCACCCGCCGCACCATACCAAGAAGGCGGGTAGAACCCGCCCTACGACTGATGTGCCGGGCCACGCCAGATGCGCGCTACCACACGGTAAGCGTCGTGGCGGATCATGTAAAAACACGGCACCACCACCAGAGTCAATACCGTGGCGAAGGCCAACCCGAAGGTGATCGAGATGGCCATCGGAATTAGAAACCTGGCTTGCAAAGACTGTTCCACCATCAGCGGCGCCAGGCCCAGGATGGTGGTCATCGAGGTCAGCAGGATCGGTCGCATCCGCCGCCGTCCGCCGTTGATGACCGCCTCGAAGATCGGTCGGCCTGCCGCAATTTCCTTGTTGATGAAATCGACCAGGATCAAGGCATCGTTCACCGCAATCCCGGTCAACGCCACCAGCCCGATCATCGACAGTATCGTCAGAGGATAGCCCATGATAAAATGCCCAGCCACCGCACCAATTATCCCAAACGGAACCGCAGTCAACACGACCAGCGGCTGAGTGTAGTTCTTGAACAACCCTGCCAACATGACAAAGATCACCAACACGGCGATGAGGAAGTCGCGATTCAGAGAATCGAGCGACTTGTCCAACTCACGCTTGCTGCCGGCGAAGGCGATTCTCACCCCCGCAAGCCGGCGCTCCAACTCCGCGATGGGGCCGACCAACGCGGCGGTGATCTTCTCGGCGTTGCCCCTGGCCTGATCCACGTCGGCAGTGACCACAACCGCCCGACGCTGGTCCACGCGGCGGATGGCACAGTATCCACGCCCCTCCTGAAGCCGAGCCACCTCGGAAAACGGGACCATGTGACCGCTCGGTGTCACTATGCGCATGTTCTCCAGTTCGTAGACATGACGCCGCCGGTGCTCAGGGAATCGCACGCGGATGTTCACGTCCTCGCGGTCGCGCTGGAGCGTGCGGGCATCCAGGCCATAGAACGCACCGCGTATCTCCGTCGCCAGGAGGCGGGTGGTCAGACCCAGCGGGCGAGCGGAATCGAGCAAAGTGATCTGCACTTCACGTCGGCCTTGCTCGAAATCGTCGGTGATGTCCGACACCCCGTCGAAGGTGGCCAGTCTGGACTTGAGCGCCTCGGCTGCCGTCAGCAGGTCGTCCAGACGTTTGCCGGTCACTTCGATTTCGATTGCATTGCCGCCAGGCCCACCGTGTATCGAGTTGTAAGTCAGAGAGTTGACACCGGGGATGTCGCTGGTAGACTCGCGCAGTTCGGCGATGATCTGGTCACTGCTCTTGTCGCGCTCTTCGATGAGGACCAACTCGATGATCGCCTGCCCGAGATGGGAGCGTGCGCTTACGCTTATTTCCCTCATGTTCACTTGAGCGCCAACCAATCCGTAGATTGTCTTCACCTCCGGCAGAGCAAGCGCCGCATTTTCGATTTTCTCCAGAACTTGCTGGGTCTGCTCGACCGGCGTCCCCACCGGCATTTCCACGTTGGCGAGCAGGGTCTCAGAATCCATTTTCTGGATGAAGACGATCGGCACCCGCCCGCCGGCAATGAAGCCAACGCTTACAATCAAAGCACCCAGCGCCGCCGCCACGGTGACATACCGATAGCGCACCGCCAAACGGAGCAACCGTTCGTAATGCTTGCCCAGCACGTCTTGAACCCAGCGCCGCTGAGTTCGGCGAATCGGCATGATCCGCCTGGCCAACCAGTGCCGCGGGGCTGACTCACCTATGTCACGGCCTACCGGCTTAAGCCACTCCGCCAGGTGCGAGGGCAGAATGGAGAACGCCTCCACTAGTGAAACCGCCAATGCACACATGACCACCACCGGCAACACGCCCATGAAATCGCCGATCCGCCCCTCGATGAACATCAGCGGCAGAAAGGCTGCGATGGTGGTCAAGACCGCGATGAGCACAGGCCAGGTGACTTCCTCGGTCCCCTTGACAGCGGCGAGTTTCGGATCTTCACCCCGCTCGACGCGGGCGTAGACGTTCTCACCCACCACGATGGCGTCATCGACGATCAAGCCCAGAACGACGATGAGCCCGAACATGCTGATGAGGTTCAAGGTCGCCCCCAGCAAGTTCATCATCATGATCCCGCCGGCGATGGAGAGCACCAGCCCCATCATCACCCAAAACGCCACCCGCCAGTTGAGAAACAACAACAGCGAGCCAAACACAAACAACAGACCCCAACTGCCGTTGCGTTTCAGCAGGTCCAGCCGCCCCTCGATGAAACGGGACAAATCACTGTGCAGCAAAACCTCCACGTCGGGAGGATAAGGATCGTTGCACGCCCGGTGGTAGATAGCCCGGACCGAGGAGGCGATGCCCAGGCGGTGTTTGAGCCGCTCGATCCAATCCCACTCCATCGGCTCGCGGCGTTTTCCGGCTACGAAAGCCTTCACCTTGGTGGCGATGGCGATGGCGTCCTGGTCGGCGGTCTTGTAGATGGTCACATCGACCGAAGGCTTGCCGTTGAACCGACCCTTGACGTCGGAGTCTTCGAACCCGTCGATCACTCGGCCGAGATCAGCCACCCGAACGATCTGCCCCGTCGGGGAGGTCTTGACGATAGTGTCGGCAATCGGGCCGATCTGATCGGTTTCGCCCATGGTGCGGACCGCCACGTTTTGGCCTGGGGTCTTGAGTTGCCCGGCGGGCAGATCGAGGTTGCTCTGCCGGATGGCCTCTGCCACCTGGGCCAGCGAAAGACGATACTCGACGAGCTTTTCCGGCTGGACCTCGACGGTCAGCTCAGCCTTGCGCGTCCCGGAAAGCTCCACGTCGCTGATTCCAGGCAGCAGCAGGAGATCGTCGCGCAGGCGTCGGCCGGCGGTCTTGAGCGTCTTTTCGCCCACATCGCCGAACAGTGCCACCGAGATCACCGGCAGACGCGGCTCGAACTTGGTCACCCGCGTCTCCTCCGCCTCCTCGGGCAGTTCGTCCCGCGGGATGGCATCGACCGCCGCCTTGACATCGTTGACCACCAGGTCGATGTCCTTGGCCTCTGACGTCATGGTGATGATGATGGTGCTGAGGCCTTCGCTGATGCGGGTCTCGATCTTGTCGACGTCCTTGATGTCCTTGACCGCCTCTTCGATCCTCAGCGAGATGCCTCTCTCGACCTCGTCGGGGGTCGCCCCTGGGTAGACGGTGGAGATAGCCACCGTGTTCGGGGTCGTCTCGGGGAACATCTCCCGCACCAGGGTGAGGCTGCTGTACACCCCGCCGACCAGGATGGTCAGCATCACCACACCCACCAGCACGGGGTTGTCCACACTGAACTTGGGAAGCGAGGTCATGGTTGGTGGACCTGGGCAACTAGTGCTCCGTGACGCATGAAATGATGGATGAAGTTCTGATGGGTGGCCCATCGCTTTAGCGGTGGGGGACCCGAATGGTCCGCCGATTCGCGTCTTCCACGGTGTGGGTGGCGTGGGTGGCCCATCGCTTTAGCGGTGGGGGACACGAATCGCGTCAGGCATTCGCGT
>JAGLWJ010000465.1 GCA_023133475.1 Phycisphaerae bacterium
TTACGGTCGCGGTACTGATCGCGGTGCTGATTGGGGCACCCAGCCGAAGGCGGGTGGAACCCGCCCTACAAGTGATTGAAATGGCTGACTTTCTGCACGAACTACTCAAACGACTGAGCAAGCCCGCCCGGCACAGCCGGATTCATGACTATCGCATCCCAGCCCTATGGCATTGTGGGGACCACGGCGGCACTGCCCGCCGCGACGGGCGCGAGCTACTGGTCAACCCTTACGACTATCTCATCGAGTGTATCGAAAAGGTGATTCTGCCGGCCCACTCAGGCCGAGGGCTGGGCGGCAAAAGCCTCTCGCAAATACGAAAAGTCAAACCCGTCACCGGCAGAGCGGTCCGCGACGAATCCCGGAGGCGGCGGGCGGGCGATTGGATACGCACCGCCACCATCTACGGCATGCTCGTGCGCACCACGACCGCCTGGGACCACGATGCCGACGGCAAACTGTCCTCGCGGCGGTTCTCCGAATCGGGCACCTTCCTAAAGACCATCATGCTGCTGCCCATGCTCCGGCGGATGGGTGTCAACGTGGTCTACATGCTTCCGGTCTCGCGGCACAGCGACCTGTACCGCAAGGGAGAACTCGGCTGCCCATATGCCGCCAGAAACTTCATGCACATCGACCCGCGCCTGCACGATCGGCTGTTGGGCGACAATGCCGACGACGTGGAGCTGGAATTCGGCGCCTTCATCGAAGCCGCCCATTGCCTGGACATGCGGGTGATGGTGGACCTTGCTCCGCGTTCAGCCGCCCGCGACAACGACTGGATTATCGAACATCCCGACTGGTTCTATTGGATCGACCGGCGTTTTGCGAAGAGCTATGCCGCCCCGCAGCTTGCCGGCATCGACTATCTCAACCCCATCGCGTCGAGGCTGCACGAGGTGTACGAGCCACAGAGCGTGCGCGAGCACCTCGCCAGGTTT
The DNA here is from genome assembly GCA_023133475.1 of Phycisphaerae bacterium. Taxonomy (GTDB): domain Bacteria; phylum Planctomycetota; class Phycisphaerae; order UBA1845; family UBA1845; genus JAAEQG01. The sequence goes on from JAGLWJ010000465.1 coordinate 942, forward strand.
CGCCACCCGCCCAACGTGACAGACCCGCAACGCTGGGGCAAGTTCGTGGCCCAGATGCGACAGAAGCCGCCGCGCGATCTGTTGGCCCGGATCGGTCGCGAGTTCGGAGTCATCACGCCGCCGGGATTCAGCGACGTGATCAACGACACGCAACCGCCCTGGTCCGACGTCACCTTCCTGCGGATGCACCAGGACCACCCGGCTGCCGCCCTGAAGCACCTGGACGCCCCCGGCAAACAACCGCCCTACGTGTTGTTCGACGTGATCAAGTCCAGCCTCTTCCCCGGCCGTCAGCCGAACCGGACGCTGTGGAAGGCTCTGGCGGGCATTCTGCCTTACTACCAGCGGTTCGGCATCGACGGGGCACGGATCGACATGGCTCATGCTCTTCCCAAGGCTCTGGAGCGTATGATTCTGGATCTGCCGCGAAAGAACGATCCGGACTTCTGCTTTATGGCAGAGGAGCTGGGCACGCAGAACCACGCCAAGGTGTTTCGTGCCGGATACAACATTCTGATTGGCCCAAGCTGGTACATGGAGCCGCGCCCACACGAGGGTTTGGTGCACAAGTTCGTCTACGAGGTTTTGCGTGATTTGAAGGTTCCGGCATTGGCGGCGGTGGAAACCCCGGATACGCCGCGAGCGGTCACCAGGCGTGGTGGAAAGCGGCTGGTGCGGAGCATGGCGGTGCTGAATGCTTTTCTGCCCCGGGCGGTGCCGTTCATCAATTCCGGGATGGAGTGCCTCGAACGGCAGCCGCTGAATCTGGGATTGGACTCCACGCCACGCAACCGCTTTGCCCTGCGTAAGGACGATCCTTTTTATGGGAAGCTGGCGTTCTTTGATCCGTTCGTGCTGCACTGGGCCAACGCCGGCGGTGAGGCGATGGTCAAGCTTTTGGCGGAGGTGGCTAAGGTCCGGCAGCGCTACCTGCGGGACATCACCACCAAGGCGAACTATTTCACTCCCAAAGTGACCATGAACGCCCGTCGGGTGGTGGCTGGTGGTTTTCTGGTTAACGGCAAGCGTAATGCCCTGATGGTGTTGGCCAATGTGGATTTCCGATCCTCGCGTCGCGTTCGGGTTGCCGGTCTGCCGAAACAGGTGCGGCGTCGGACCACGGTGGAGGTGCTGCTACACCTCTCGCGGACGCCGCCGGCGCCAACCTTGCGCGGCAATAGGATCAGCGTCTCCCTTCCGCCCGGCGAGGTTGTTGTTCTTCTTCTGTGATCCTAGACCGGTGTAGGGCGGGTTCCACCCGCCTTCTTGGCGTGGCGGGTAGAACCCGCCCTACGACTATGATTACACCATTTTCTCAGTTTTTCACGCTTTCTTCTACACGCTCCCCTTCGGGTCGCCGCTAAACGCTACGGACTTGTCGCCGCTAAACATCGCGGATTGTCATCGCTAAATACTGCGGATTGTCGTCGTGTGGGACATCCATTGCAATCTAACCCCGCAGCAACTACAACATCGCCTTCAAACTGGAATTATCGGAGATCGAACTATGGCTATTGCCTACAACAAGCGGACACACAAGAACGGGGAACTGAGGGCTTCAGACGCAGGTAAGGAGGTCACCCTGGTCGGGTGGGTGCAGAGCTACCGGAACCATGGCGGGATGGTCTTTATCGACCTGCGTGACTACACCGGTGTGACTCAGCTCAAATTCAACCCTGATACCGCTCCGGCGGCTCACGAGGTCGCTCAGAGGCTGCGTAACGAGTACGTCATCGCCGTAATGGGGCAGGTGGTCCCGCGTGGCGAGAACATCAACCCCAACATGCCCACCGGCGAGATTGAGGTGGAAACCCGGGCGGTGGACATCCTGAACAGGTCCAAACGGCTCCCGTTCGAGATCATGGACGAGTGCGACGCCGGCGAGGAGCAGCGGCTTAAGAACCGTATGCTGGACCTGAGACGCCCGATAAACCAGGCGATCTTCCGCTTGCGGCATCGGATCTCCAGCGCTATCCGCGACTACTTCAATGCCAACGACTTCGTCGAGGTCGAGACCCCGTTTCTGACCAAATCGACACCGGAAGGGGCCCGGGATTATCTGGTGCCGTCACGGATTCAGCCGGGTCACTTCTTTGCCCTGCCGCAGTCGCCGCAGATTTTCAAGCAACTTCTCATGATGGCGGGTTTCGACCGCTACGCTCAGATCGTCCGCTGCTTCCGCGACGAGGACCTGCGTGCCGACCGCCAACCGGAATTCACCCAGATCGACATGGAGATGGCCTTTGTGCAGGCTGACGACGTGATGGAGGCTGTCGAAGGCTGCGTCAAGGAAATCTTCAAGCACGGTCTTGGCGTGGAGGTGCAAACTCCGCTACGGCGTATGAGCTATCAGGAGTGCATGGACCGCTACGGCATCGATAGGCCTGATACCCGCTTTGGGATGGAATTGCAGGACGTCACCGATGTGCTGCGTGACACCGATTTCACGGTGTTCAAAAGTGCCATCGACTCGGACGGAATGGTCAAGTGCCTGGTGGCCAAGGGTGGTGGGGCGCTTACGCGCAAGGTCACTGACGGCCTGGCGGACGAACTCCGCGGGATCGGTGCGGGCGGTCTGCCGCTGACCAAGGTGGTCAAAGGGCAGGATGGGCCTGAGTTCTCGACGGGGGTGGCCAAGTTTGTCAAGCCGTTCTGCCGGCAACTTTGCGAGGCGACCGGGGCAGAGGCGGGCGATGCCGTCTTCTTCATGCCCGGCACCTACAACGACGTGTGTAAGTATCTGCACTACCTGCGGACGCGGCTTGGCGAGATTCTGGGGATTATTCCGGATGACCAGTGGCATTTGCTGTGGGTGGTTGACTTCCCCATGTTCGACTGGGACGAGCAGGAGCAGCGCTGGTTCAGCACCCACCACCCCTTCACCGCACCACGTGACGAGGACCTTCACCTGCTCGATACCGACACCGGGAAGGTACGTGCAAAGGCCTACGACCTGGTGCTCAACGGCACGGAGATGGCTGGCGGCAGCATCCGTATCCATCAGCCGGAGGTGCAGGCCAAGGTCTTCCGTTTGCTGGGGATCAGTGATGAGGAAGCCAAGGCGAAGTTCCAGTTTTTGATGGAGGCTTTGTGTTTCGGTGCCCCTCCGCACGGCGGGATTGCCTTTGGGTTGGACCGTTGGGTGATGATATTGGCCAAGGCCCAGAGTTTGCGTGAGGTAATCGCTTTCCCCAAGACGCAACGTGCAGTCTGCCCGCTGACCGAAGCCCCCGGTGAGGTGTCCGATGCTCAGCTCGAGGAACTGGGCATCGACCTGCGCCCGGAGGTGAAAGCCCGCAAACTGTAGGGCGGGTTCCACCCGCCTTCTGGGCTGAAGTTGTAGGGCGGGTTCTACCCGCCTTCCTGGCTTTGCGTCGGAGTTGAATCCGCAGTGCTTCGCAGATTGCTTTCCCAGCACTCGAAAATCGGGGGAATAACAGTATGAAGCGTGCTACAAGAAAGAAGCGAGTCTACAAGTCAATCGAGGAATTCAGGCAAAGGTTTTATCCAAAACCAGCAGAAGAAGAACAGAGCGAAGTTGTCGACCCTTCCGCGTTTGGAGCCAAACTGGCGAGGGAATCTCTGGAGAAGTATGCCGGCATGTTGTCGAATAGGCAGACTCGCTAGCGATCCGTGGTGGTGGTAGTTCCTATTGGTCTGCACAGTAGACCCTACCCGCCCTACAACTTTGGTGGCGGGTGGCCAGGGCAAGTAGTTGGGTGGCACGTACCTGAAAGAGTTCGCTTGTCAAGAAGTTTTCCTGCATTTTGTCATAACGTTATCATGCAATCATCATACACCTTCCCCGGTCCGTGGGCTGCGTGCCTACGGAATGGAGTG
>JAGLWJ010000466.1 GCA_023133475.1 Phycisphaerae bacterium
ATCGCCACGGATGATTAAATCGACAACCCCTAAAGCAGCGGGGCACCCACCTTCAGGCGTGGGGGTGGGCAGAGGGGTAATTTGTCGCCTTAATCGAATCCCCGCCGCCAAAGCGGCGGGCCGTCCGACAAAGTGATTTGGTAACTTAATCGATTCCCTCGCCTCCCAAGAGGCGAGGCACCAGCCCGGTATGCGGCTATGCGGTGCGTTTTCACAATCCGCGACTGCTTGACCATATCCATAGAAGGGGGATATGGGCTTGCGGGCGCAACTGTGATTGTGAGTGGTATCCAGTATCCGGTAGGTGTTTTTGGGGAGTGTTGACATGAGTTCCAGAAAGTTGTCGGAAGAAAGATGGGCACATGGTGGAGGTGGTGGTGCGCACGGCAGAGGCCTGGCGGGTTTTACACTCGTCGAGTTGCTGGTGGTGATCTCGATCATTGCGCTCTTGATCTCCATTTTGCTCCCCTCGCTCAAGAAGGCGCGTGAGCAGGCCAAGCTGGTCAAATGCATGGCACATTTGGGCGGTTTGTCCAAGGGAAACCAGGTGTACGGGGCCGAGTGGAACGGATGGTTCCTGGGCTCTCCGGTGACCACCGGGCAGCAGTTTTATCCCAAATACGCCGGCTCGCCCCCCAATAGGGTGGACATGCCGCTCGACGTGGTGCAGATTTGGGATTGGGCAGGCCCCATCGCCGCCCAGGATATGGACCTGCACTGGAACCGGGAGGAACGATGGCGCAAGACGCTGGTGACCGGCAAGTTTGACTGCCCCTCCAACCATTACATCGCGGTGCCTTATGATGATAGCAAGACCAGGGGTGCGCAATCCGCGGGAACCGGGTCAGGCACTACGAGCGCCAGCCGCCCGTCGGTCACTGCCACCTTCCAACCTCAGCACATGGTCAGCTATAACACCTCGCGGGCATTGATGACCATTTCCGCCGTGGGACCTGATGCACGGTACTATAACCCGCAGATACCCGACGGAATTTATGACCCTAAGATCCATCCGGACCATCCCGAGAACCCTTACGTGCCGCGGATCGATCGCATGCTCAACCCCTCGGAAAAGATATTTCTGGCCGACAGTGCAAGGTTCACGACCCCTGATGGCGACATTAACTATGCGTACAACTGGGAGGGCAGGTGCGGCGGGGCCTTCTCCACCGAAGCGCCCACCAGCCTTGATGCGTATATCCGTTCCTACAACCGTTCTGCGGCGAAACCCCAGTTTGCCAAGTATACTTATCGCCATCCCATGGGTAACGCTCTGGGTTTGGCTGTCACTTACTTCGACGGGCACGCTGCCTCGATGACCGAAACAAAGTCGCGCTGGCCTGATCCCTGGTGGCCCAAGGATACTTACATCCATTTTAGTAATATGAACCCGGACACGCAGTTGCAGGTTGCTCCGTACATAGACCCGACTACCTTTGAGTATCGCGTTCGACGCTAGCCCGCATTTCTCACACCGCGGAGATCGCGGAGGTCGCAGAGTATTGCTTAGAAAGAAGTTACAGCTAAATTAGGGCATGTCGGGTTTTGACAGTGTGTTTATTGTCGGTTCAACGCTAATTTTGCGGTAACTCCTTACCTCTCAATTCTCTGCGGTCTCCGCGGTGAAATATCCGTGCTAGCGCGGATGACTCATCCCGCAGTTGTAGGGCGGGTTCTACCCGCCTTCGCGGCTGAATACTTACCACACATCAAAGCCCACGGGGTGAAAACTCACGCCCCGTGGGCTCTATGCGAAAGGAGGGGGAAGGTCTATTGCCTACAGCCTATCGAGCAACATCTCCACCGGCAGGCACCACATCGTTCGGGACAAGTATCGGATCGCCG
>JAGLWJ010000467.1 GCA_023133475.1 Phycisphaerae bacterium
TGGAGTGGTTGCCTTTGCCCCCCCGTTCCGCCCCGCCGCCTTCGGCGGCGGGGCGGAACGGGGGGGATTCTTCGTTCGGCCGTCTCACCCGGCATAAATGCCGGGCCTAGCGCGACGGAATGCCTGAGATTGTCGCCTTATCCCAGGGCTCACTTCGGATGTTCCCTCGCTTGCGCTTTGGGCTCGGATCCGCAGACGCCTCGTTGCCTTGTTGCCTCGTTGCCTCTTGTCTCTTGTCTGCGGCGGGTGGAACCCGCCCTACAACTGTGAAAAATCCGGGCTGGCCGTCGCCTGGGATCGCGTATATCCTATCGGGTCGATTGGCGTGGCCTGGTCGCGCCCGGTGTTGATCTGGTTAGGACACAACGATGAGCATGCGCAGTGACGAGGTTGTAATCACCGGTCTGGGGCCGGTCACTTCAATTGGGGTCGGCAAAGAGGCGTTGTGGAAATCGCTGATGGAGGGGCGGTCCAATGTTGTCCAGCGTAAGCTGGGGATTGGCATTGGGGAGTTCGTGGACATGCCGCTGGCGGGTATGCCGCCCACCGTCGATGTGCCGGGGCTGGAAGCCCATCAGAAACTGCTTGCCGAGCAGGATTGCGATACCTATCGGGATTTGGCATACGCTCTGCTGGCGGCGGACCTGGCGTTGGCTGACGCCGGCTTGGAATACGACCGGGGCAACAACAACATCGGAGCGGTGCAGGTGTTTGAAGCCCCGGGCATGGAACGGACGGTTAACAGCTTGCTGGAGTTGCTCTCCGGCCCCATGCCCACCGACGGGCCGCCTCCGGTCTATGATCTGTTGGCTCCGAGCTTTTACAACTCGCAGGCGTTTCTGTACGTGCACGTGCTGGGCAAGGCGTTAGGGCTCCATGGGTTCTCCACCAGCGTTCACAATGCGTGTGCTTCGGGGGCTTTTGCTCTCGACATCGCAGCCCAGCATATCCACTCAGGCCAGGCGGACGTCATGCTGGTGGTTGGCGGTGATGCTTTTGAGACCGCGGTGCGGCTGGAGTGGTTCAGGCGGCTGGATTTGTACGCCCACGACGAGCGGATGCGCCCGTTTGATGATGAGCCTGTGGGTTTCTTTGTGGGGGAGGGGGCTGGTGCGTTGGTGTTGGAGTCGGCGGCTCACGCCCGGGGCCGGGGTGCTACACCGTATGCAGCCTACCTCGGCGGCGCATTTGCCCATCAGGCATCGAAGCAGACCACCCCCGATGTGCGGGCCATGCGCTTGACCGGCGTGATCACCAAAGCGTTGAAGCGAGCCGGGCTCTTGCCGCACGACCTGGACCTGATCATCCCGCACGGGGCGAGCACCGCCCTTTCCGACGGCTACGAGGCGGCATGTTTGGCTCAGGCGTTGCACGGGACTCGCGAGCACGCCGTAGCCACCGCGCTCAAACCGCACCTTGGGCACATGTTGGCCACCAGCAGTATCGTGGAGACGATTTGTGCGATGTTGGCTTTGCGCCACCAGACGGTGCCGGCGACGTTGCACACCCGCCCCGATCATGTGAAGCTGGCGGTCCCGCTGATCACTGCCACGACCGATCGGCCGCTTGATACCGTGCTCAAGCTTTCCACTGGTTTCACCGGGCACGACGCCGCCTCGGTATTTCGCAGGGCATAATGAAACTATCTCTATCTTCTCAGCTCCTGACCCGCAATCTGGATGAGTTGGCGGGTGAAAATATCTTGATCGTCAACTCCCCGGACGGCGAGATAGGCCCCGGTTTTGCCGAGCGGCATCCCCAGGCGCGGATCACGCTGGTCCAGACCGAATACTCGGATTATCGTCAGGCGGAACAACAGGTCGGCGGCACGGGGAAGAGCCGCATCGAGGTTCGATTCTGTGCCTGGTATGCGTCTCCGGCTCAAGCTCATGATCTGGCGATTGTCTACCTACCCAAGAGCCGGGCCATGCTGGACCTGATACTCGATATGGTGGCCGGCGCACTGGCGAAACCTGCCCGCGTATTGCTGGTCGGGCCTGTGCGCGGCGGCATCAAGTCCAGTAAGTCGGCTCTCGAACGTTGCTTCGGAGCCGCCACCAAACTCGATGTCGCACGGCACTGTGTTCTTTACTCGACCACGGTGACAGAGCCGCCCGCGCATGAGTCACGCCTGGAGGACTGGGGCACGACCTGCACGTTTGACATCGCCGGCCAGGCACTCGAGGTATTCTCCTATCCGGGCGTGTTTAGCCACGGGCGCCTGGACGACGGCACCCGCCTGCTGCTGGAAACACTTGATTCGACCGGTGGGGACGCCGGCCCCGCCATTAAGCGAAGCGGCGGTTCCATACGTGTGCTTGATTTCGGTTGCGGATGCGGCGTAATCGGGGCCTGGATTCATGCCCGCCAACCCCGGGCTCGAATCGAGATGGTCGACTCGCACGCCTTAGCCGTCGAGGCGGCTCGCAAAACCGCAGCCCTCAACAGCTTGCCTGATGAGTGCGTTTATCCCTCGGATGTGTTCTCGGACGTGCGCCATCGCTATGGGCTGATCATCTCCAATCCGCCGTTTCACGCCGGGATCAAGACTGACTATCTCGTTGTGGAGCGTTTTTTCGAAGGGGTTGCCGCACGATTGGCTCACGGCGGGAAGCTGCGTCTGGTGGCCAACCGGTTCCACAAATACAAGCCGCTGATTCAACAATATGTCGGCCGATGCCAAACCGTCGCGGAGAACTCGCGCTACCGGGTGTATGAAGCCGTTGCTTTCAGTGGTAGGGCAGGTTGAAAACCTGCCGCAATGGGCCACCCAACCAACGCCACGATGTGGACGGCAGATTTTCAACCTGCCCTACCGGGCTGTGCAACAACGCGGATATTTGGCCAATGTCGACTTGACCTCGCCGGCAATCCATGGTATAATTACCATGAAGCCATGAAGCACAGGCCGAAACAACACTACGAGGCACGCGCAAAAATCGCCAAAGCGCTCAGCCATCCGAGCCGTCTGCTCATGCTCGACGCCTTGGCGGAAGGCGAGATGTGTGTTTGTGATCTGACCGAGTTGGTCGGTGTGGACCAGTCGACCGTGTCGAAGCATCTCGCCGTGCTCAAACAAACGGGGATTGTGGAGGATCGGAAAGAAGGCACCATGACCTTCTACAGCTTGAAAATCTGCTGCCTGCAAAGCTTCTGGGAATGTGTCGAATCAGTGCTGAGGAATAACCTGAAGGAGCAACAGGCTGCGCTTGGGTAACAGCGTTGCTTTTTTTGCGCCCATTTATGGCAAAATGGGCATAAAGCAATCATCGGCGGAGTTTCGTAGTGAAGCAGTGGAAAGTATTCAGCGTTTTCGTCCTGGTGTTTCTGGCGGCGTACTTCTTGCCGCTTTCCGACGCAAAGGTTACCGGCGCGATCCTCGAAGCCTTCAAGATGCTCCAGTGGTACGCACGTAACCACACATTGGCTTGTGTGGTGCCGGCTCTGTTCATCGCGGGGGCCATCATCACATTTCTGTCGAAGGAGGCAGTGCTCCGGCATCTTGGGCCCCAGGCCAACAAGGTCGAAGCGTATTCCGTTGCATCCGTGTCGGGAACCGTCCTGGCGGTCTGCTCGTGCAGCGTGCTCCCGATGTTCGCGGGCATCTACCGGGTCGGTGCCGGGCTTGGCCCAGCCGCAGCCTTCCTCTATGCGGGGCCTGCCATAAACATTCTGGCGGTGTTTCTGACCGCGCGGGTGCTCGGCTTTGAACTCGGGGTTGCCCGAGCCGTAGGTGCCGTCGTCTTCGGCATCATCATAGGCCTGATTATGGCTGTGATCTTTCGGAAGGATGAGCAGCAGCGCATCGAGGTGGCGGCTGCAATGCCCGATCCGCCTCGAGCGCGGCGCTCCCTCTGGCAGACGGTTCTTTACTTCGCCTGCATGATGGCCTTTTTGGTCTTCAGCGATTGGTATAACCCGGGCAACGTCGTCGTTCACAAGACTAACGGCGAAGACATACCAGCCGTATTGCTCCAGGAGACCCGAGACGAGATCGTTGTGCAGGTGGACCGACCGGTTGCGGGCTTAAAGGTCGGCGACAAGATCACGCTGGCCAAGTCGGGCATCGCCGAGATCGAAGAGGCCCACAATTGGGTTATGACGGTTTACCACGCGAAGTGGCACTTGGCTGGGCTCATGGGCTTGGCGGTGCTGGTGATGGTCTGGCGTTGGTTTGAACGCGACGAAGTCAAGGAGTGGATGCACAACACGTGGGAGTTTGCCAGGTTGTTGATCCCGCTGCTGTTCGGTGGGGTGTTCATCGTCGGGTTCCTCGGTGCGTTGTTGCCAGATGAGCAGGTGGCCGGCCTGGTCGGCGACAACAGTTTGAAGTCGAACCTCGTTGCCTCAGTGGTGGGCTGTTTGTTCTACTTCGCCACGCTGACCGAGGTTCCGATTCTCCAGGCTCTGATGGAGCACGGCATGGGCCAGGGGCCGGCGTTGGCCTTGCTGTTGGCCGGCCCAGCCTTGTCGTTACCGAGCATACTGGTGATTCGCTCGGTCATCGGAAACAAGAAGACCGCCGTGTTCACGATTCTGGTTGTGGTGATGGCCACCGTCGTTGGCATGGCCTATGGGGCGTTGAGTTGACACGACAGCTCAAAGTCACTTGTAGCGCAGGCTTCCAGCCTGCAAGAGTAAATATTCAGTAAACCCGTGGTGAAGAGGCAACGAGGCAACGAGGTGTGCGCTACAGGTTTGGATGAGATTGAGTTGTAGTGTTAAGGAGTATGAGATGAAGATCGAAGTTCTCGGAACGGGTTGCCCAAGGTGCAATGCGCTGGTCGCCGGTGTCCAGGCAGTCGTGACGAAACTGGGGCTGGAGGCTGAGATCACCAAGGTGACGGACATCAACGAGATCGCGTCGCGGGGCGTGATGATGACGCCGGCACTCGTGGTGGACAGCCAAGTCAAAGCGAGTGGCAGGATTCTGTCACCAGAGGAAATCGAGAAGATGTTGTTATGAGTCCGGCGCGGCCCAGGCGGGCTGTCGTTGCAGGTGAGGAAGGAACGGAGGCGTTATGAAAGCCAGGAGTATTGTTACCGTTGTACTGCTTGCCTTCGTCGGGGTGAGCGTGGTTTACCTGGTCATTGGAGAATCCCGTTCGGAGTCGGCGGAACCGGATCAGCAAACCGGTCACAAACTGATCGCGTACTACTTCCACCGAACCCAGCGCTGCCGGACGTGCTTGACCATCGAGGCCTACGCGGAGGAGGCGTTGAAGGAAGCATTTCCTCAAGCCCTAAAAGCCGGAGAGTTCCAATGGCTAGCTGTAAACGTGGAAGAACCGGCTAACGAACACTTTGTGGAAGACTACCAGTTCACCTCCAGCGCCCTGGTGCTGGTCTATACACAGCAAGGTGAGCAAAAACAGTGGCGGACCCTGGAAAGGGCCTGGGAGTTGGTCGGTGACGAGCTGAAGTTCAAGGCCTACGTCGAAGCTGAAGCACTTGCCTTTCTGGAGAAGGATTTATGACGGATGGGTTGCTTCTTGGAAGTAAACATTCAGTGAACCCATGGC
>JAGLWJ010000468.1 GCA_023133475.1 Phycisphaerae bacterium
AGTCCAGGTCTTTCGGATTTGGTCGCCGCCGGAGCGCAAGTGGAATCCGTGCAGTATCCAAACTCGGCATGCGTCGGTATTCGGATCACGGAGCCGAAACCAAACGAGGGGACGCACTGACAGTGCAAGGGATTCTGGACGTGCAGATTGCGAAGAAGCAAACGCAAGGCTTCATCGGAGACCGAAGATGGACGACGAGCATGATATTGATGATATTGCCGATGTTTGCAAGTACCTGGAGGCTGCGGGGCTTCGCGTAACCAGAATCGATGTCGATCCGAAGGTGCTCAACAAGCGCTGCGATCTGTCGGCGGAGGATGTACATGCGAAATACCTCGTCGAAGTGAAGGCAATAAACGACGAAGATGAAATCAAGCAAACACTGCGCAAGGGGGAATACTACGAAACGGTCCGTTCCCATGTTTACCGCAAGCGCGTGGCGAAGGAGGTCCACAACGCGAAGAACCAGTTACAAAGCACGGCGATCGATTACCCCGATCATATCTGGCTGGTCGCGCTGATCGCAGGGAGCAAATGCGATGCTCGCTTCATGTCCGAGCAGATCATCGGGACGCTTTACGGGGTAGCCGCCATCACGGACTGCGGACCAGCCGGCGAAAACCGGAGACGCCGCTGCCTCTACTTTTCTGAGAGCGCGTTCTACAAGCACCCTGGCCTGGACGGCGCGATCGTGCTCGATCCCGAAGGTGTCTCGCTGTACATGAACGATTATGGCCGCCAACGCGACCGCGTGCGGAAGAGTGGATTGGCATGTTTTCTTGCGCAACACAACGCTTTCTATGACATGGCAAAATTGGAAAGCGATTTCGACTGCCTCGTCGCAGACTTCGAAGGGGATCGCGCTGATGAGAAAGCGGTCTTTGAACGTCTTAAGCAGAAGTACCCCGGCCGGAAACTTCAGTATATGAATTGGTATCGATCGGAAGGAATCCTGGCCCTGACGGTGCGTGAGATTTTCGACGAGGAGATCGCGAAGAAGCTGGTTTGACGCCGCGCCCACGAGGGCGGTATCATAGTGCCCTATGTTGGCAGACGTCCTGAACAAAAGCAACTTGCCTTACATCGCCGCGATTGTGTCAACTGGGGGCATGATCGCTGCACTTGGCGCATGGTGGGTGTCATGGCGCGAATCCCGACGTAGCAACAGGGTCATTGTGAAGCTAAGGAGGTTTAGCTCGCAGTTCACCGAGACCGCGGCGGGAGAGGCGTACGAACTGAAAGTCTGGATTGTGAACGGCGGAATCCAGATGCAGAACATCAGCATCGCGCTCGGTTTTGCTGGTCGGGGCAAGTCGGGAAGCTGCCATCTACCCATTCCGTTGTCGGATCACAGCAAGAGCGTAGCCTCGACCTTCCTAAGAGGTACGACGGCCAGCTTCCTGCTGTCAACCGCCGACAAGGACGCGTGCCGGTTCCTCGGGGGTCTGCGCGACTTCGACGAACAGAGGCCGGTTATCAACGTTTACAGCAACTCGTTCTTGGCCTGCTCGTTCCCGATCTACAGTCGCTGGGATGGCTTCAGGAAGCTATGGAATAGGCTCTCCTTCCGGCTGAGCTTCAAGCGCCGGGTTGGCGACGGGCACGACGGTAAGGGCGTGTTCAAGACGTACCAGCTTCCGTACTTCGTGATTCGATCAGAGAAGCTGCGTTTTTTCTTGGACGGCGTGCGAAAGGGTGCGGCGGATGGTTGAAAGCTGACAATTGCCAGCTTTCCCCCTTGTCTACTCCCCGAGCCGGTCGTATCATCCTGACCGGCTGGATTTGACCGAAACCGGGGGCGCGCCAACGTGCCCAGTAATGCAAAGGAGTCCCTGCGATGGCCGACTACATCCCCGGCGGCGATGCCGCGTTCAACGCCTGGCTGGACAACTTCGTCACCTACGCCACTGCCAATCTGGCCAACCTGGGCCTCGTGACGGGTGACCTGACGCCGGTCACGACCGCGCAGACCGCGTGGGCCACATCACTCAGCGCCCATGTCACCGCGCAGCAGGCCGCCAAGAGCGCGACCCAGCAGAAGAACACCGCCCACGTCACCGCCTTTCTCTGGTAAGGAGCAGGAACAGTGACCTATCGCTACACGGTTATCCTGGAACGCGAGGCCGACGGAGGGTTTCACGCCTTCTGTCCCGCCCTTAAGGGCTGTCATTCTCAGGGCGACTCGCTGGACGAGGCGGTGGCCAACATTCGGGAGGCTATCGAAGCCTACCTGGAGAGCATCGAAGCCCACGGCGAGACGATCCCACGGGAAGACATCCTCATCAAGCCGGTCGAGGTGGCCATATGAGCAAGCTGACGGCGCGCGAGGTCATCAGGATCGCCGAGAGACTTGGATTCGAGTTCGATCGCCAAAGAGGAAGCCACGCCGTCTACATGCGGGCGTCTGACAAGCGGCGGATCGTCGTCCCGGCCCACAAGGGGCGCGATCTCAAACCCGGAACGCTTCGCGGTCTTATCGATGATATGGGTTTGTCGGTCGAGGAACTCGTCGCTATGCTCTGACAGTTGCGGGGGCCTACCTTTCGTGAGACGGGGGAGTCGGTTCGGTTGAGCATGATTACCGTGCCGGCGGGTGGCATGGTCCACGCTTGCGTGGCCATGCAGAAGGCAGATGACGTGATGGAAAGACCAAATGTGCCAGGGTTGCCCAGGATATCCTCACGCAATCCATGCCCACGCAAGCGTGGGCATGGCACCCGGC
>JAGLWJ010000469.1 GCA_023133475.1 Phycisphaerae bacterium
CGTCGAACTCATGACGGGGGTGGCCCAGGGCTTTAGCCCTCTGGGGACACGAATCGCGTCAGGCATTCGTGTCCCCCACCGCTAAAGGGCTTGTCGATTTACTCTGTAGCGTCGCCCCTTGTGGGCGGCGCACCCTCGTTTCTCGTCACCCACAAGGGGTGACGCTACATTGGGGGGCGCTCCGAACGACTAAATCGACAGCCCCTTTAGCGGCGGGTGGCCAGGGCAACGGGTGGCACGGACAAGGCCCGCGCCAATACGCCTGTAACAATCACCAAAGCCTCGCCGCGGGCTTTGTCCGTGGTCCTGAGCCACGGTTGCCCACAGAGCTTCCAACGCCCAGCACGGGCAAGGACCGCCAAGTAGCGTCATCGCAAGATGAACGTCTTCCAGGGGCGGTCCTTGCCCGTGCCACCCAACTACTTGCCCAGGCCACCCGCCGTTGGATGTCATGGCACCTGTCAGCCTCATGTCACAAAAAATGGTCACGCTCCGTAAAAAGCAACATTGCGATGAAAGGTCCCGGTTTCATTTTGGAAGTTCCCTCTGACAGATGGGGGTCGAGCCCCCCGGTGCTGGTTGGCCGGCACATCGGCGCGCCGTCGAAACAAAACATTTAACAGCGAGCGCGAGAAGAGGTTTTCGCGCCGGCAGAGCATTGGCTTTTGAGGAAGGAGCTGCGCAATGGCAAAACGATGGAAAACAATGGTGACCGCAATGCTGGCAGGTTTGCTCGGTCTGATGAGCAGTCAGGCAGCGTATGCAGACTGGGTTTGGAATGAGACCGACGGTGAACCTGGATTTACAGTGGGGGGTGATATACCCCCGGGAGAGGTCCACTACAATTCCGGCATCCCGGCCTACGTGATGAGCTGCCCGGCCCCTGCTAGCGCTCAGGACACGGTAGTGGCGTGGCGAACGGCAGGCAACTATTCCGGCGACTTCTCGGTAACGGTGAGGTTTACCTGTGTCTCCGCCGGGTATGATCTGGCGTTCTACCTCGCGGAGCCGGGCTTCGACTACAACGACCCTTTCGGTGGCTCTTCGGATTGGATTCGGGCAAGGTTTCATAAGGGCTGGCACACCACGTTGAACGCCGGATCAAAGAACGACTCCGGCTCTAGCGAGTACGATGTGGCATTCGGGCACCCGCAAGCAGGCGGTCGTTATCAAGTCGAATTCGGGCGGTCCGGCGGCACCATGCACGCTGCCTTCTACGACACGCTCAGTGGCACACCACAACTCATCGCCCGTAGCGAGTGGGCCTCCTACAATCCAGGCTCTGCCCTCACTGATCTGTATGTCGTGGGCACGGGCGATCACCTTTGGGACGATGTCCTGGCTCACTTCACACACTTCAGTGTTGTGGCGGACCACGTATACTGGACCAACATTAACGGCTTCAGGATCGAGCGTGCCTACCTCGATGGGGCATCACGGGAGAGTGTGCTTACGGGGATTGAAGGCAGACTACATGATGTGGCGGTGGACCCCTGTGCTGGAAAGGTATACTGGAGTCAGTGCGAACCCGGCAAGATCATGAGAGCCAATCTGGACGGCTCGGGGGAGGAGGAACTGGTTGTCGGCCTCACTGAGCCGCATGGGCTTGCGCCGGATGTTGTTGATGGGAAGCTGTACTGGGCAGAGGCGGCGCTGGGCAAAATCCAGCGGTCGAACCTCGACGGCACGAACGTCGAAGACCTGGTCACAGGCCTGACGATGCCGCGTGGTATTGCGTTGGATCGTCGGGATCAGAAGATATACTGGACCGACAGGGGAACCGGCAAAATCCAGTGTGCCAACCTGGACGGCTCCAATGTGGAAGACGTTCTGGTGGGACTGGCTGATCCGCATGGCATCGCCTTGGACCTGTGGAATGAGCACCTTTACTGGACCGATGCCATCGACGACGACATCAAGACGGCCGGCATGGACGGATCGAATGTGATTATCCTGGTCACGGGCTTGAGCGATCCGCGTCAAATGGTCTTGAATCTGGATGGCGGAACGATGTATTGGGCTGATAGCTACATCGATCGGATCCAGCGTGCCAACATGGACGGATCAGGTGTGGAAACGCTTGTGGCAACCGCCCTTGACAACCCTTTTGGGGTTGCTCTGGACATCCGATTCGACTGCAACAGCAATGGCATCACCGACCTCTGCGAGATCGCCGCGGGAACCAGCAACGACTGCAACCGCAACGACGTCCCGGATGAGTGCGATCCGGATGTCGATTCCGATGGTGTTCCGGACGACTGTGACAACTGCCCCGACACTCCCAATCCGGATCAGGCTGATTTTGATGGGGATGGGCTCGGCGACATCTGCGATCCCGATATCGACAACGACGGCGTGCCGAATCCGCTCGATGTGTGTGATTACACACCGCCCGGAGCCAACATCGTAACTGACCCGGAAGATTGTTTGTACGGCACGTTGCGCTGCGATCAAGACGGCGATTGCGATTGCGATTTGACAGACTACACCATCTTCCAGGCAGACTTCACCGGGCCTAACGGATAGAGCCGGCACGTTCATCCAAAGTGGTGACCGGAAGTTTTGTTTTGCCCCGCCCGTCGAACCAAGACGGGCGGGGCTGTTTTTCATTATGCCCGGGTGCCGGGTGGCCCATGGCTTTAGCCGTGGGGGACACGAATCGCGTCAGG
>JAGLWJ010000047.1 GCA_023133475.1 Phycisphaerae bacterium
CGTCGGGGATGCCGTTGCCGTTGCAGTCTTCGCACTCATCGGGAATCTGGTTGCCGTTTATGTCCTGGCTGGTGCCGCCGGTGAGGTCGAGACTGTCGGGAATGCTGTTGGCATTGCAGTCTTCGCATTCGTCGGGCACGCCGTTGTTGTCGAGGTCCTGGCTGGTGCCGCCGAGGATATCGAGATCGTCCGGGACAGCGTTGCCGTTGCAGTCTTCGCATTCGTCCGGTACGCCATTATCGTTGAGGTCCGTGCTGGTGCCGGCGGAGATGTCGCATTGGTCGGCGACGCCGTTATCGTTGCAATCCGGCTCACACTCGTCTGGGACCAGGTTCGCGTTGCAATCTGTGCTGGTGCCGGCCAGTACATCGCAATCGTCGGGGATGCCGTTGGTGTTGCAGTCCCAGTTGGGCGCCACAAAGCCCATCCCGGTTATGAGGGACCATTCCGCGTTCTCGCCCAGCCAGGTGGTCACACCAGTGTCCGGATCGATGGTGTACAGGTCTCCACTCCAGCCTTCACCCAGGAAAGTCGCCCCGGAAGGGTCGAACGCCAGACAGTTGAAATCATAGAACTCGAGCATGATGGTCGTCACCACGGCGGTGTCCACGTCGATCCGCTCAAGAACGCTCCCGAAGCTGTGATAGAGCAAGCCGCTCTGCGGATCGAACGCAATCGATTGGCTTTTGCCGCTGCCGCGGACGATCCCCGTGGGTGTGATCGAGGCGTCAACCGTATTGACAATCACGACAGTCCCGGGGGAAGCGTCAGCATTGTCGGTGACCCCGTAGAGTGCCCCGTTGCTTCTGAAGGAGATGTCCGCGATGGGCCGATTCAACTGACTGATCAGAGTCACTGCCGCGGTTTGCCCATCGATGATGGCGAGGTATTGGGTGCCACCCCCTTTCCGCCCGTCGCGCCCCTTTATGGTTTCGACCACCGCGTACAGCGTCCCGGTCAGCGGCTGGACGCTAAGCCCCACACCCGTACTGAGATTCTGATCCAACTGACCGATCACCGTCACCGACCCATCGGACGGGTCCACGATGAACAACCGCGGAGGAGGCTCCCACGACATCTCCAGCCCATAGAGCACCACAGCCCCACTCAACTCGCACTCATCGGGGACAAGATTGTCGTTGCAATCGAGGCTGGTGCCAAAGGCGATGTCGTCAAGGTCGTTGACGCCGTTGGTGTTGCAGTCGGCTTCGCACTCATCGGGCACGCCGTTGCCGTCGGCGTCCCGGCTGGTGCCGGCGGCGATGTCGAGATCGTCCGGAATGCCGTTGCCGTTGCAGTCTTCGCATTCATCGGGGACGCCGTTGCCGTTGAGGTCCAAACTGGAGCCGGCGGCGATGTCACATTCGTCGGCGATGCCGTTATCGTTGCAGTCGGTCTCGCACTCGTCGGGAATCAGGTTCGCGTTGCAATCCACGCTGGTGCCGGCGGAGAGGTCACACTCATCGGGGATGCCGTTGGCGTTGCAGTCCCCGTTGGGTGCCACAAAGCCCATGCCGGCTATGGCGGTCCAGTCGGCATTGTCCCCCAGCCAAGTGGTCGCCCCGCTGTCCGGGTCGATGGCATACATATCCCCCTTCCCGCCTTCACCCAGGAAGGGCGCCCCGGAAGGGTGAAACGCCAAGCACTGGAAATCAACGAACTCTGAATTGATCGTCGTCACCACTGCGGTGTCCACATCGATGCGCTCCAGAATGCTCCCGAAGCTGTGGTAGAGCAGACCGCTCTGCGGGTCGAACGCGATCGATTGACACTTGCCGTTGCCGCGGACGATCCCCGTCGGCGTGATTGACGCATTGGCGATATTGACAATCACGACAGCCCCCGGGGAAGTATCATCATTGTCGGTGATCCCGTAGAGGGCTCCGTTGCTTCTGAAGGAGATGTCCGAGAGGAACCGGTTCAACTGGCCGATTAAAGTTGCCGCCGCAGTTTGCCGGTCGATGACGGCGAGGTAACGAGGCCCACCCCCCTTGGTTCTCTCAACCACCGCGTACAACGTCCCGGTCAACGGTTGGGCGCTAAGCCCGACACCCTTAGTAACATTCTGATCCAACGTGCCCACTAACGTGGTCGATCCGTCGGCGGGGTTTAGGATGAACAAGTCCGGGGGATTGCCCCACTCCTGTTCCAGCCCATAAAGCACCACGGCCCCGGCCAACTCGCACTCATCGGGGATCAGGTTGTCGTTGCAATCCTGGCTGGTGCCGAAGAGGATATCTTCGAGGTCCGGCACGCCGTTGGTGTTGCAATCGGCTTCGCATTCATCGGGCACGCCGTTGTCGTCGGCGTCCTGGCTGGTGCCGGCGGCGATGTCGAGATCGTCCGGAATACCATTGCCGTTGCAATCTTCGCATTCATCGGGGACACCGTTGCCGTTGAGGTCCGCACTGGTGCCGGCGGCAACGTCGCATTCGTCGGCGACACCATTGTCATTGCAATCGGTCTCGCACTCGTCGGGAATCAGGTTTGCGTTGCAGTCGTGGCTGGTGCCGGCGGAGATGTCGCAATCGTCGGGGATGCCGTTGGTGTTGCAGTCCCCGCCGGATGCCACAAAGCCCATCCCGGCGATGGTGGCCCATTCCGCGTTGTTCCCCAGCCAAGTGGTTGCCCCAGTGTCCGGATCGATGGCATACAAATCCCCCCAGCTCTCACCCAGGAAGGGCATCCCGGAAGGGTGAAACGCCAGACACTGGAAATCAAAGATTTTCGTATTGATCGTCGTCACCCCTCCCGTGTCCACGTCGATCCGCTCCAGAACGCTCCCGAAGCTGTGGTAGAGCAGGCTGCTCTGCGGGTCGAACGCGATCGACTGACACTTGCCGTTGCCGCGGACGATACCCGTCGGCGTGATCGACGCATTGGCGATATTGACAATCACGACAGCCCCAGGGGAAGTGTCATCATCGTCGGTGATCCCGTGGAGTGTTCCGTTGCTTCTGAAGGAGATGTCCGAGATGGACCGGTTTAATTGGCCGATCAGGGTCACCGCCGCGGTCTGCGAGTTGATGGTAGCGAGGTGACGAGGCCCGCCACCTTTCCGCCCCTCGCGCCCCTTGGTGGTTTCGACCACCGCATACAGCGTCTCGGTCAGCGGCTGGACGCTCAGGCCTACACCCGTGCTGACATTCTGGTCCAATTGGCCGACCGACGTTGTCGATCCGTCGGAGGGGTCCAGGATGAACAGATCGGGCGGGTTGCCCCACTCCTGCTCCAGCCCATAGAGCACCGCGGGGCCGCCCAACTCGCACTCATCGGGGATCAGGTTGTCGTTACAGTCGAGGCTGGTGCCAAAGAGGACGTCTTCGAGGTCCGGCACACCGTTGCTGTTGCAGTCCTGCTCGCATTCATCAGGAACTCCGTTGTTGGTGTAGTCTGTGCTGGTGCCCGAAGCGATGTCGCAACTGTCCGCCACGCCGTTCAAGTTGCAGTCCGGCTCACATTCGTCGGGTGTCCCGTTGTTCGTGCAATCCTGGCTGGAGCCGAAAGTGATGTCGCACTCATCGGGGAAGCCGTTGTTGTTGCAATCCGGCTCACATTCATCGGGGACGAGGTTCGCGTTGCAGTCCTGGCTGGTGCCGGCGGAGATGTCGCATTCGTCGAGGACACCGTTTGCGTTGCAGTCCGGGTGAGGCACCATAAAGCCCATACCGGCTATAGCAGCCCATTCGGCATTCTCCCCCAGCCAGGTGGTCGCCCCGGTATCCGGGTCGATGTCGTGCATGTCCCCCTTCCAGCCCTCACCCAGGAAGGGTGCCCCGGAAGGGTGAAACGCCAGGCACTGGAGATTAAGGAACTCTGGATTGATGGTCGTCACCACCCCCGTGTCCACGTCGATCCGCTCCAGGATGCCCCGGAAGCTGTGATAGAGCAAATCGGTTTGCGGATCGAACGCGATTGATTGACACTCGCCGTTGCCGCGGACGATCTCCGTCAGGGTGATCGAAGCGTTAAACGCATTGACAATTACGATGGCACCGGGGGCAGTGTCATTATCATCGGCGACTCCGTAGAGTGTTCCGTCACTTCTAAAGGCGATGTCTGAGAGGTGGCGGCTCAATTGCCCGATCAGGGTTACCGCCGCTGTTTCCCGGTCGATGGTCGCCAGGTAACCCGGATCGCCCCCTTTCCGCCCATCTCGGCCTGTGTTGATTTGCACAACCGCGTACAACGTCCCGGTCAGCGGCTGGACGCTGAGCCCCATACCCTGGTCAACCTTCTGATCCAGATAGCCGATGGTCGTCAGCGACTCGTTGGACGGGCCTATGATGAACAACCGCGGGGCGCCACCCCACGAATACTCCAGCGCATACAGCACGGCGGGAGCAGCCAACTCGCATTCGTCGGGGATAAGGTTGTTGTTGCAGTCATGGCTGGTGCCGCTGGTGATGTCGCACTCGTCGGCGATACCGTTGTTGTTGCAATCGGGTTCACAGTCGTCTGGGATGGCGTTATTATTGCAATCCGGAGCGCAGTCGTGTGTGCAGAAGAAGGGGCCGCCCGGGGCACTGCTGTTCTTGTCGATTTCACATTCGTCCGGAACGCCGTTGCTGTTGCAGTCGATGCTGGTCCCCGCCCCGATGTCACAGTCGTCGGGGATGCCGTTGCTGTTGCAGTCCGGGTTGCAGTCTTGGGTGCAGAAGAAGGGGCCGCCCGGGGCGCTGCTGTGCTCGTCGATTTCACATTCGTCCGGAGTGCCGTTCTCATTGCAGTCGTTGCTGGTTCCCGCGCCGATGTCGCACTCGTCGGGGATGCCGTTGTTGTTGGAATCCGGGTCGCAGTCGGCGGTGCAGAAGAACGGGCCTCCCGGGGCGCTGCTGTGCTCGTCGATTTCACATTCGTCGGGAACTCCGTTGCTGTTGCAGTCGTCACTGGTCGAGCCATCAATATCGCAGTCGTCGGGAACACCGTTGAGGTTGCAGTCCAGCAAGGCGACCTCGCACTCGTCGGGGATGCCGTTGGGCTGGCAGTCCAGGCTGGTGCCCGCGGAGATGTCGCAATCGTCGGGGACGCCATTGGTGTTGCAATCCAGGATGGCGACCTCGCACTCGTCGGGGATGCCGTTAGGCTGGCAGTCCAGGCTGGTGCCCACGGCGATGTCGCAATCGTCGGCGACAGCGTTGCCGTTGCAATCCGTTTCGCACTCGTCGGGGATGCCGTTAGGCTGGCAGTCCAGGCTGGTGCCCGCGGTGATGTCGCAATCGTCGGGAACCGCGTTGCCGTTGCAATCCGGTTCGCACTCGTCGGGGACGGCATTGATGTTGCAATCCGGGTCACAGTCTTCGGTGCAGAAGAATGGGCCGCCCGGTGCGATGCTGTTCTCGTCGATTTCGCACTCGTCGGGAACGCCGTCGCCGTTGCAGTCGTCGCTGGTTGCACCGGCGATGTCGCAATCGTCGGGAACCTGGTTCTGGTTGCAGTCCAGCAGGGCGACCTCACACTCGTCGAGGATTCCGTTGGTGTTGCAGTCCGAGCTTGTCCCGGCGCCGATCTCGCACTCGTCGGGTATGTTGTTGGCGTTGCAGTCGGCGCTGGTTCCCACAACGATGTCACATTCGTCCGGTCGGCCGTTGCTGTTGCAGTCCTGGCTGACCCCGCCGGCGATGTCGTCGGCGTCGATGAAACCGTTGAGGTTGCAATCGAACACCGCGTCGTCGTCCCGGAAGATCGCCGCCAGCACATTGTTGCTCTCGTCGGACTCAGCCACAAAGTCGGCTTCGTCGGCAATGGCGAACACCTCCACGGAACCGCCGGGGAAGGGGACGGCATCTTCCCACACCCAGGAGACGTCTCGATATGCTCCGACTTCGATCGGATCGCTGATCGAGAAAGTGGTCAGCAAGTCCCCGTCCCGGGTTTCACTGCGTAGGGCCACTTCCACATCCGACACCGTGATGACACCACCGTTCTGCACGCGCACGGTGACGATCCCATCCGCCGGGCCCATGTGTTGGAACAGCACCGACTCGATGAACAGATCCGGATTCAGCACGCCAGCCAGAACCGCGGTGTTGTTGTCGCGGTCCACGTCGTCCAGCAACAGATCGGGATCGACCACCACGTGGATGTCCCGAGGCTCGCTCGACTCGGGCACCAGCCACTCAACGCTGACCTCGGCTTCACCACCGCCGACCAAAACCCCACCATGCGACGCCACGTCGATCAGCGTCCCTCCACCGCCGGGATCGCCGTCGTAGAACGCCACGTCAACGCCAACCGCCGGCGAATCCCCAACGTTGCGCACGATGGCGGTGATCGTAGCCGTTTGGCCTATGGCTGGGTTTGCGGGTGAGAGGGTCACATCATCCGCGAACACGGCTGGATCAAGCCCCGCCGTGTGCATGAGCACGCACAAATCGCTCTGCCCGGGAACGGGCACGTCTTCCAGAACCACCTGCTCGTCACCGATCTCCAATATGCGTGTGGTATACGAGACCTGCTGCTTGCCGTATGCGATCATCAGGTCGCCGTTTTCCAGGTAGGCGGGGCTCATGAACCGTTCCATGGCGTCGTTGAAGGTGAGTTGAACCGGCTCGCTCCAGACCGCCAAGCCAGTATCGTATAGCGTCTGCCAGAGGTCCACCGCCTCCGACGAAGCCATCTGCCACACGAGCGTCACCTGCCCGGGCTCGCCGCGAGCCAGGCGGAAATCCAGACTGCCGGCGGAAAGCCCCGGGCTCGCCGCCACCGCCAAGTCGGACAGATCAAGGCTGCCCGCCGTCACGATCTGCTCGCCACGGAACCAGGCGAACAGAAACTGCCCCCCACCGGTTGCAACCACCTGGGGATTGTCGTCGATGATGTCCGGCTCATTGGTCAGGCGCTGCGGTGCCGACCACGTGGCACCGTCAAACGTGACCGCGTAGAGTTCCATGTCCTCCACGGTGTCGAGATCGCCGTCCAGGTCGGCGGAATAGAGATACAACGCGGCGGACCCGTCAAAAGCCATCGCCGACTTGACGATCGACGAAACACCCGAAGCCGCAACACCCGGGGACGACCACGATACCCCGTCCCATAAACAGTAATGGACCGTGTTGGCTTCAGCCGCCGACCCGATCGGGTCATTGAAGGCGTTGCTCACCCACGTCAACATGGCGTGACCGTTGGCCCCCACAAATAGTCGTGGGCTGCGGTCCAGGTAACCGTTGCTGGTCAGGTTCGTTTGGGCCGACCAGGTTTGGGTGCTGTCGTCGAAATCGGCGACGGCGATCTCCAGGTGGACCGCCATCGTTTCCGCATCAGCCTCGGCGGGCAGCACTATGTCGACGTTCTCCCAGGCAGCCAACAAGTTGCCGCCGGGCAACTCCGCCAACACCGGGGAGAAGTCAGCCGTTCCGTCATCGGCGATAGCCACCGGCTCAGACCACACCCCGTTGCTTGAGGCTGAGAACACCACTTCCGTCCCGTTGACGCTGAGACGCTCCGGATCGTCGTAGATCCACACCAGCCGCCCATCGTCTCCAACAGCCACCAGCCCAATAGCCGGGTACGGGAAGATGTCGCTTTGCAGAAGGGATTCGGTCGAACGCTCCCCACGCCAACCCGGCGAAACCAAAGGAGCCTCGGGGTGGAACGTTGCATAACCAGGCACGATATAGTCCCGTGGCAGCAGGCTGAACTCCGACCACACCAGCCCACCACGCAACTTGTCCGCCAGAGGATCAGTCCCACCCGTGTAGACATCCCATTTGTAGTCGAGAATGGGCCATTCCCGGGTGTACTTCCACAGCACCAGCTTCAGCGATCCCGACGCGCCGATCGAAAAGCTCTTAATCGTAGGTTCAGCCGGATACTGAAGAACAAAAGGTGCGGAAATCCCAAGATTCCCCTCGAACGCAGCCACGTCAGCCACCCCCACGCCCGCTCGCACACCACCATTAGGCTTGATGGTATACTGCCCATTGAGCGTAGGAAGTAGTGGGTCTGCCGACCATGTCTCGAAACCCATCGAAGCCCCCAAATCAACTCCGATGTTGCCCTGCCAATACACCGGGACCGGAACGACCCACACCCACACGATATGGTGGCGGGGGTTGGGAGGGAGTTTTTTGCCACCGTGGAGCCCGATTTCCAACGATCCACCCGACTCCCACTGCGAATCGTTGTATTTCCACGTGCCCTTGCCCCCGACGGTGAACTTCCACTCGACCCCGGCGAAGCGGGCAGGTGCGCCGCCGCTGCCGGCGAGTTCACTGATACCCCCGATCCCGGTTCCGTCACCCAGAATCTGCGGGGCGAACTTGAATCCGAGATCCACCTCGAAGGGCTCAGCACCGAACACCGGCACCCAATCGGGAATGGCCCCTGCCCCGACACCCGCAGTGGGAATGCTGACCTCCTCCGCCGTCCTCACGTATTTCAATTGGTTGGAGGACTGAACACTCCACCCGTCGGTCGGCATCCCCGGCGGCAAGGGGATCACCTTGAGGTTGGCCACGTGGGACGCCGATTCCACCGGCGGCTCGTCGCCGCTCACCGCCACCAGCGTCAGCACTCCATCCTCGCCGAAGCCGGTTCCCATATTGAACGACTGTGTGACCGAATCGCCCGAACAAGGCGTCTCATAACTCTGCGCCGGCGTGGTCCACCGCACCAGACCGGGGGTGTACCCCTCCCAATTAACCGCGGCTGTGAAGGTTTGCTGCAATGGGATACCGTTGAGGTAATACGTCTTCTTGTCCGGAGTGCAGTGTCCCCCGCGTACCTCGGTCACCCCGAAGTCGGTGTTCGGGGACAGGGCGATGTTCAGGATTGCGGGCGAATACTCCCCCAACGTCACGATCTCCGACCCCTCGGCATAGCCGGGTTTGGCTACGGTAACAGTAATTAACTCGCACGGCTGGTGATCCAGGGCGAACTCGCCCTGGGCATTGGTTTGCGTCGAACCTCCGCCCTCGACAGCCACGTCCGCCTGCGCGATCGGATCACCTGTCGCCTGGTCGTACACCTTCCCGGAAACCTCGCACGGGCCGAACCCGTCGTTGACCATCACCACCCGTCTGTACTCTATCCACCCGGAACCCCATCCTACGAACCAGAAGTCCCCGCTTCCGCTTCCGCGTTGAAACATGTTCCCAGGAAGATATCCGTTGCCACCGTGCCAGCAGAACACGCTCGTACGCTGCCATAGTTCAATGGCCAGGCGATCACCACTTGTAACGGGAATGGATGCGCCCGAAAAAAGCTGAGTGTAGCCCGAGCTCCCAAAGCCGCAAATTCCGGATGCGAGGATTGGCAGCGCACTGATGTTTGCACCCACCAGATTGTTGGCGTCGCGCAAGTACCATCTCAGGCTACCCGGGGGGTTCTCCGCATATGTGTTGGCATCAACGCGGATACTCTCGATTCTCCCATCAATGCTTATCTCAAACTCTTGAGCAATACCAGGCCAGAGGCAACCGCCCCAGGAAGGTCCTGTGAAGCTGGCCAATGGGTCCATCTCACTACCCGATGACGTTTGAGAGATGACGCTCAAGACCAGCACACCGAGAAGCACGTTGTAAAATCGCACGATATGCTCCTTCCCACCAAAGGCAATAAAAAAGAGAGTTCGCCGCAAGGCATCTCTCTTTGCATTCCGGAATCCAATAAACCAAACCTAACTTCGGTTTTTATGTAATCAGCTCTATTATACCAGTATGTTCCATTGTTATCAATCCCACCGCGCCGGCGTGTTTAACGGCGACAAATCCGTAGCGTTTAGCGGCTCCCCAACGGGGAGCGTGAAAAGGGGAGTGTAAAAAATGGGGAAAACGGCGCAATTCCAGTAGGTCGGGTCCGCAGACCCGACCTACAACTACAACTGTAGGGTTGTAGGGCTGGTTCTACCCGCCGCGCGGCGCCACAACGGCGGGTGAAACCCGCCCTACAACTCAACCTATCCCCGCCGGGCGAAGACCTGACAACTCGCGGGCAGATCGGGTAAGCTATGTCACGATGGCCAAGAAGTCATGGTACCATTTGTCGCTGGCGAACAAATGCTTCCTGCTGTTTGCCCTGGCGGTCCTGTCGATCATGGGCGCAACGCTGTTTATGCCGTGGGTGCAGATGGCCGGCTTACACGACGAGGCGGGGTTCCGCAAAGCCCAGCAGGTGGCCACCATCGCCCGGTTGGCGGTATCACTCGAGGGATCGGATTGGGGCCAGGCCCAGGCGCAACTCCGCGAAAGCTGGCCCGTGTACGCCAAGCTGTTTGGGCTCGAACGGGATATTCCCGTCCCCCATCTGGTCCCGGTGGAGACGGCTGACATTCGCAAGGAAATCGCCCAAAAGACAGGGCACAGCGGCGGGTTCATCGTGCGGAAGACCGAGCAGTTGCGAGCCGACCCCATCGCCCGCTATGCCTACCGCTTCCAGACCATCGACGAGGTGCCGCATGTGCGGTTGGCGATGGCGGTTCGTTCGCCCGACACCGAATCTCAACCCGGAGCCTTACGCGGGATCATCGATGTACGGGTCCCCTGGCCTCGGTCGAACACATGGAACCTTATTACGGTGACGTGTGCCGGTCTGTCGGGGATGTTGCTGGCATTGCTGGTGTTTTATCTGATCATGCAGAAATTGTTTCTGGCTCCGGTCCGCAGCCTGCGGCGGGTGGCGGAGCAGGTGACCACCGGCGACCTGGAGGTCCGCTCCAGCATCACCACCGGGGACGAATTCGAGGAACTTGGCGATGCGTTCAACGACATGCTCACCCACCTGGGCGCCCAACAGGAAGAGTTGACCAAAATCAACCGCTCGCTTGACATCAAGCTGGGCGAGTTGGCAGAGGCCAACGTCGCCTTGTTTGAGAGCAACAAGCTCAAGACCGAGTTTGTGGGCAATGTAAGCCACGAACTACGCACGCCTCTGGTCTCGATCATCGGTTTCGCCGAGTTGCTGGCTGACGCCGTGGAGAACCCTCCCGAGGACAAGTCGCGGATGCGGCGTTATGCACGGAACATTCTGACCAGCGGGCGAATGCTGCTGGACCTTATCAACGATTTGCTGGACCTGGCCAAGATCGAGGCCGGCAAGTTGAAACTGCATCTTGCGGAGTTCGACATCGGGGATACTTGTGAATCCGTCATCGAGTTCTATAGGCCGCTGGCGGACAAGAAGAATCTCGATTTGGGCTTGACCGTCGAGGACGGCATTGACAAGCTCAACTCCGATGCGGGCAAGATCAAGCAGATTCTCTACAATCTGGTAAGCAACGCCATCAAATTCACACCCACCGGCGGCACTGTCCGCGTGGGCGTCACCCCAGCCGACGGCGAGCACGTGCGTTTGAGTGTTTCGGACACCGGCCCGGGCATCGCCGCGGACGAGCAGGAAATAATCTTCGAGAAGTTCCGCCAGTTGGACGCCTCGGTCACCCGCGAGCACGGCGGGGCTGGGCTGGGGTTGGCTATCACCCGGGAGTTGGCTCAGATGCTCGGCGGCCGGATCGATCTTGAAAGCGAAGAGGGCAAGGGATGCACTTTCGTCGTCACCCTTCCATGGGCGGCTCCGGAGCAACAGGTATCCCGCCCGTTGACAAGCTGAGTGGAGGTTCCGGTTTTGGCGAGTGAGTTTCGTGGCGGCAGATGTAGGGCGGATTCCACCCACCGCACTATGCCACAAAGGCGGGTGGAACCCGCCCTACGGGGTTTATCGATAATCCCTGCGGTTCATTCAAGTCGTTGGTCGACGTTGTCCGATAATCCGAAACGTCAGGTAACCTGGTCTCTACCACGAGGCTTGCACCAATGGCGGATGTTCTCGATCAAAGTGAAGTTGACGCACTGCTGTCGGCTGTCGATTCGGGAAACCTGGATGAAGCGGCTCTTTCCAGTGGTTTCGGTTCAGACGAAACCGCCATCCGCAAGGAGGTGCGCACCTACGACTTCAAGCGTCCCGAGCGTGTCAGCAAGGATCAGATGCGTTCGTTGGAGAGCATCCACGAGGGTTTTGCCCGGAACCTGGGAGCGTCGCTCTCGGGATTTTTGCGAACGATTGTCGAGGTGCGTGTAGCCACCATCGAGCAGTTGACCTATAGCGAGTTCATCCACTCGCTGCCTAACCCGACCAACTTCAACCTGCTGACCGCCGACCCGCTCGAAGGGCAGATGTGCCTGGAGATCAGCCCTTTGATTATCTACCCCATCATTGACCGGCTACTGGGCGGTTCGAGTGCGGACATGTTCATACCTCAGCGTCCGTTGACCATGATCGAGTTGCGTCTGGTCAAGCGTATCACCGACCGGGCTTTGGAATGCTTGACGGAGGTATGGTCTAACCTGGTAGCGGTAAGTTTTACGCTGGCGGAAGTGGAGAGCAACCCGCACCTGGTGCAGATCGTCGCCCCCAATGAAGTGGTTGTGGTCATCGGTTTCGAGATCAAGATGAACACCCGCGTTGGCACCATGAGCCTGTGCATCCCGTTCAACGTGATAGAGCCGGTGATGTCGAAATTGGCCACGCAGGGCTGGTTGGCCTATCAGCGTAGGGCCTCCGTCGAGGACAAATCTCAGCAGATAACCAATCTGCTGCACAAAGCCCCACTCGATCTTACCGTCTACCTGGCCCAGACAACCATTACGGTGAGGGACCTGGTATCCCTTCAGCCGGGCGATATTCTGCAAACCACCAAACCCTCCGGCGTCGAACTGATCCTCCAAGTGCGGGGGAAAAACAAGTTCGCCGGCGTGATGGGCCGACACAAGCGGAACTACGCTTTCAAAATCACCCGCAAAGCACTCGAAGACGAAAGCTTGTAACGTAATACGCCGCAGTGGATGGAGAATGGAGAATGGAGAAGCGCGGCGGATGGCATGGCCAAGCGTCTCCGACGA
>JAGLWJ010000470.1 GCA_023133475.1 Phycisphaerae bacterium
GGATGTGGTAGAGCAAGTCCGTGCCGACCGTGGTGAGCTTCACGCGAGAGAAGAGGGACGCATCCTCCACACACCCCACACCCCCGCCACGGCAGGCATCTATGGCCTGATCTCCACCGATCAGGCGCGGTGATACGAAGACCATTGCCTCGTCCGCCAGCCTCCCATCGAGAAAAGAGCCTATCACCGTTCCGCCGCCCTCGACGAGAAGATTGGTGAACCTCCGCTTTCCCAACTCGCGTAGCCCCGCGTGCAAGTCCACCAATCCGTCACGGGTTTTGCACTCGAGCAGTTCCACGCCCGCGTGCCGCAGACGCCGGGCCTTTGCCGAGCGACCGGCCAGCGCCTCGGGGGAGGTCAGCACGAGGGTCGGTATCTCGCCGGCGGTGATAACCACCTCCGCTTGCAGGGGGATGCGGAGCCGACGATCAAGCACGATTCGTGTCGCTGTTCTCCGCAAACGGGTTCCGCGTGCCGTCATGCGGGGGTTGTCCGCCAATACTGTCCCCACACCGACCAAAATGCCGTCCACCCGGCTTCGCAGGCGATGCACCAGCTTGCGGGCCTGCGGGGAAGATATCCAGCGCGAGTCACCCGTGCGGGTGGCGATCTTGCCGTCGATACTCTGAGCCCACTTCAGAATCGTGTACGGGCGCTTGTGGGTGACCAACGTAAGAAAAGCGGCGTTCAACTCGCGGGCCTGGCCCTCCAGCAGGCCGACGATGACGCAAAGACCCGCTCGTCGCAGGCGTCTGATGCCCCGCCCGTCCACCTCCGGGAACGGATCTCGCATCGCAATCACGACACACTCAACCCCGGCTTCCACCAGGGCTTTGGTGCATGGCGGAGTCTTGCCCTGATGGCAGCAAGGTTCGAGAGTCACATACGCCGTCGCCCCGCGTGCGTGGTGTCCGGCACGGTGTAACGCTTCGACTTCGGCATGGGCCTGCCCGAAACGCCGATGGTAGCCCTCCCCAACAACCCGACCCCGCTTGACCAGCACGCAACCGACCATGGGGTTAGGCTCAACCCTTCCCTGCCCACGTCGCGCAAGCTGGAGGGCGCGTTTCATGTGCTTGTGGTCGGAGGTGGTGAAGTCCGAAGTCATTCCCATGGCAGGTCACGAACCCTCCCGATATGCTCGCCCGGATTCGTAGAGAGCCAACCGCAAGCGGACCTGTTCCGCCAGTTCCGCGTTTTCGGGATCAGCCAACTCCAATGCGCGACGGGCCAGCTCGACGGCTTTGGGGAATTGGCCCACCTCCGCATAAGCAGCCGCCAGCGTGTCCAGAATCTTCGGGTCCTCAACGCCCAGACGCTTGCGACTGCTCTCCGCCAAACGCACCGCCTCGGCACCGTCACGAAGTTCCGCCTCCCGCACCGTCGCCAGACGCCAGGCAAGATTGTTGGCCAGGGTAACGCTCTTCGGGCAACGATGCAGACCAGCCCGCAACACCTGCATCGCTTCACGAACCGCACCTTGAGAATCCAGCAAGGCGCTGAGGCCTATGCAAGCCTGTTCGTGGGCCGGGTCCAGGTCCAACGCCTCCTGAAAAGACGCCAACGCCTCCGTGCCCATACCCTGCCGGGCCAACGCCAACGCCAGATAAGCGTGGGCCTCGGGATACTGCGGCAACTGCCGAATGCACTCGTGGAAATGCTCGATGGCCTCCTCGTGCCTGCCCAATTCACCCAACGCCCGCCCCAGATGGTAGTGAGTGACCGCCACATGGTGACCCAACTCGATAACTCGACGGTACAATTGCACCGCCTCCTCGTAGTGCCCTTGCACACGACGCAGGTTGGCCAACAACCTCCAAACCGCCGGGTTGTCCGGCTCCCGGCGGGTCAGAGACTCGAGTATCTCCGCCGCCTTCTCCTGCGCCCCTGCTCCCATGTACGACTTGGCCTTCATATACTCGATATGAACGTCTATCCGATCCTTGGGGTCGGGGCCCTCCAAGGCCAGAAACCCACGCAACTCGTCCCCAACCCCACCACCGGAACTGCCCGCAAGGTAACCAAGCGAAGCCAACCGCGCCGCCGTCATGGAATCCAGGGGGACATCGCTTCCTCCTCTCACCGCCGCGGGAGCCGAACTCTCGATTAGCGACTCAAGCTGGTCACGCATATCAGCCACCACCGCCGGGTGCCGTTCGGCAACGTTGGTCATCTCGCCCCAGTCCCTGGTCACGTCGTACAGCTCCGGGGTCGGAGCGTGAACGTACTTCCAGCCCCCCGCACGCAAACAGCGCAACTGGGCATAGCCCATCTCCAGATGCGGGGACATGGTCTCGCCATACGCCGCCAAGTGTAAATCATCCTTCTCGCCGGAGATCAACGGCAGTAAACTCACCCCCTGAGCATCGGGTTTTGGGGCCATACCCAACAGGTCCAGAATCGTCGGCACGATATCCACCGTGCGCACCTGCGCATCGATCCGCCGCCCTTTCGGGATGCGCTCGGGGCATTTGAACAAAAGCGGGACGTGTATCGTGCTGTCATACACGAAGTAAAGGTGCGTGCCTTCGCGGTGTTGAATAAACGCCTCGCCATGATCCGCCACCACCACCACCACGGTCTTGCGTTCCAAACCGCTCGCTTTCAAATGCTCCAGCAACCGCCCGATTTGCTCATCCATGAAAGCAATCTCGCCCAGGTATGGATCCTTGTATTGAGTGCGATAGGGCTCCGGCGGATTGTACGGATGGTGCGGGTCCCAGAAATGAACCCACTGGAAAAAGGGCTCCGACTCGTGGTGCGTCAGCCATTCGATTGCCCGATCGCACACCACATCTGCCGGTTCGCTGTTGATCACGTCCGTTCGCTCGCCGCCCTCACTTTGCCGCCCTTGTGCACCATTAGTTTTATCCACTCCACGAAAGCTCTCGAAACCCTGATCGATCCCCCAGCAAGCGTCAAGAATAAACGAAGCCACCTCCGCCCCGGTGGTGTAGTTCTCCTTCCGCAGCATCTCTGCCAAAGTGACATTCCCCTCATCAACAAACGGGCGCCCGTTTATCCGCGTCCCGTGCATGAAAGGGTAGGTCGCCGTCATGATACTGACATGGGAGGGCAGTGTGATCGGCGCACAGGTCGTACATTGTTCGAACAGCACTCCCTCACGGGCGAGCTTATCCAGCACCGGTGTCTTCACGAAACGGTTCCCGTAGCACGCCAGCCCATCGGGCCGTGTCGTGTCCATCGTAATAAGCAGGACGTTGAACCCCCGTGCAGCCCCCGGCTCCCCGGGTTTTGCCCTTTTGCACGAACAGAACAGCACCACCACACCAATTGCCCCCAGCAGACCAAACGCAAACACGCGCTTCCACTGCCGGCGATGGAGAATGTAGAGCGGGTTCCACTCGCCACAACTGTAGGGCGAGTCCCACCCGTCTCTCCCTTTAGGCGCGGCGGGTGGAACCCGCCCTACATTCTGCTGACGCATTTGTTCGCAGGCCATTTACACTCTCCACCGGTTTCATTCAAAGCGTAGGGCGGGTTCCACCCGCCTTCCCAAACGTAGCGGGTGGAACCCATCCTATTTTGAATATGGTATTCTCAAAACAGCCGATGGCAATAAAAACAAGCAGTTGTAGGGCGGGTTCTACCCGCCTTTGTGGCATAGTGCGGCGGGTGGAACCCGCCCTACCAGATGTTTCCACCATGAAAGTGAGTCGGGGTATAATACTTGGGAGGTTTTGTCGAAGTGGTTATTAGCACTACAGCGCAAAGTGGGGTCCAGTCCACCGGGTGTTACTGGCAAGCTCCCGTCCGTGGCACCCGTTACCTGTGGCACCCATTACCTGTTGCGCTAGGCCCGGCATTTATGCCGGGTAAGCAAAGTGCCGTTTTTCTTTCCTTCCCCTGCCGCCTCCGGCGGCAGGGGAAGGAAAGAGGCAAGCTATGCCGACTCCCAACCCGGCATAAATGCCGGGCCTAGCGCAACGGGTTCCAATCGCGGGGCGACGAGGGAACAAAACCGGGGGCTAAACGAAGAGCTGACCCGGAACGGCTGATAGCTGATAGCTGAAAGCTGACAGCTAATCACGATGATTCTAATCGCCGCCTCGCCGCAGATGTGTTAGGCTTATAATGTATGTGGGCGGCAATAGCTAAATTTGTTGGAGGCAAGGTGCTTACAGCCATTCTGGCGGTATTGGCGTTCGGGTGTGGGTTATGGGCCTGGAAGCATCCAGAACAGCTTGCCACCATCGGCCAGGTGCTCAAGTATGTAGCCATTTGGCTCGGTATAGTATTAGTGCTGCCTTGGGCGATGTTCCCGGCGATGCCCTGGGTGTTGAAGTGGGAGTCGAACCTGGCGGCGGGCCTGTTGCTGGTGGGCATCACCGGCTTGGACGTAACAGCAGCCTTGTTGATGACCGGGGTTTCAGGCCTAAGCACGCTTACCTGGTTGGTGCTGGTGCTTGGATTCCTGTCTGCCGGGGTCTATACTTTTATGGCCTGCAATTATCAGGCCAACCGCATCGAGGACTCTATCTGAGGTATCGGAATCAAGGGGCGTTGCATGTCAATGGTAAAACCGGGTGATCGGATAGGGAACTATCTCCTCGAGGAGCGTGTTGGAGCGGGTAGTTTCGGCGAGGTGTGGCGTGCCCGGCACCACGTCTTCGATGAGACGGTGGCGATAAAGGTGCTGACCGACCCGCAATACGTGCGGAACTTCCGGCAGGAAGGTGTAGTGGTGCACGGCCTACAACACCCCAACATCGTGCGGGTCTTCGACATCGACCCCTACGCCGACCCGCCTTACCTGATTATGGAGTATGTTGACGGCTCATCATTGCGTCAGATTGTGGATGCCCACCCCACCGGTCTGCCGATTCCGGTGGTGGTGAAGATCGGCGGTGGGATTCTGTCGGCATTGTCCTGTGCGCACGATTCCGGTCTGGTCCACCGGGACATCAAGCCCGCTAACATCTTGCTCAGTCGTTCGGCGGATGCCCTTGAGGGTATCTGCGAGAACGACGTGAAGGTGGCGGATTTTGGGCTGGGGCGGGCCTGCGGATTGACCACCCATTCGCTGATGCAATCGGGCAGCCTGCTCACCGAAGGGGGCAAGAACATCGCCGGGACGCTGGCATACATGTCGCCGGAACAGAAGACCTCCGGAGAATTGGACGGGCGCAGCGATCTTTACTCGTGCGGCATCGTGCTGTTCGAGATGCTCACGGGCGTTCGCCCGGAAGGGCACGAACTGCCCAGCGCGATCCGCCCGGAGGTGCCGCCGCATCTGGACGACGTGTTCAAACGCTGCTACACCCGCCGGGAGAAACGATACGCAAATGCCGGCGAGATGCGGGAATATTTGGCGGGCGACCTGGTTGGCTTTGCTGCTGCTCCGCCACCGCCGCCTCCCGTGCCGCAGTCAGGCCCGAAAGCCACAGGGGCATCAGGTGCTCGGATATGCACGAAATGCCGGCACCAGGTGGAACCCGACGACCAGTTCTGCATCCACTGCGGGAAGCAATTGGTCGAGGCGGTGCCCAGATGCCAGTCGTGCCGTGCGTTCGTCAACAAGACGGACAATTTTTGCATACTCTGCGGCACGGATTTGCGGGTCAGGAGTTGATGATTCCAGGTTTGATGGACGGGAGGCTGACGTATGTGGGTCGATGCCTGGGTATTTGCCCTGATTCCCGTCCTGGTGGTCGCCCTGTTTTTTTACGGCGTGTTGCGCATAATCGGGGCGTTGCTTGGCGGGTTGGGCAGGGTTGTGCGGTTCATCTGCCATCCAGTGCGTCGTAGGCTGCCGGATCGCATAACCGACTCGAAGCAGGCATCGGTGTCTCGGGTGGATGTGCGGGTTTGCCCCAACCACTATTGCCGGCGGGTAAACGTCGCGGAAGCACGGTATTGTTCGCAGTGCGGGCAACGCTTATAGCCCGGATATTAATGATATGGATCGCGGAGCACGGGAAGCTTTGAAGATCGAGACGGGATTTCTGGCTGGTGCCGAAGCCAACTTCGAGAAAGCCAAAGGGCAATACTTCCGCGGCTCGAAGTGGCAGACCACGCGCGACGACGAGGTGGAGACGTTGCGGGCGGCGTTGGCCCGCAATCATCGCCCCGACCGCGAGTTGCTCAAGCAAATGCCGCACAACCGGCGAGTGACCCTGCACGGCTACGAACGAACCTGGTGGTTCGGCAAGCGGCGGACGGGCCTGGCGACAGCCTCAGTCCTCGCTCCCTTGGAGCACTATGCCAAGAGTGATGCCGGGCCGGTGCCGGCGGTGGAGCTGAGTCAACTGTATGACCATGTGCGGAAAATCGCCGGCGACGGGCAGGTGCCGCATATTATCGGGGTTTGCTCGCCCGCCGGTTTTACCGACGAAGCCCGTCAGGCGCGTCTGAAATTGCTCAACGTCACCGTGGTGCTGGTCGAGCCGGACACCTGCGGCGGGTGGCGGGTGACCGGGGTCTCCGAGAAGGTTCCGGAGTATGTGCTCAAGATATTCGACCCGGAGGCGGCAAACCAGAAAATTCAGCGGGTCCGCGGCGAGATCAGCAAGCACAGTGCGGATTTGCTCATCGGGAGTTTGTCGGTTAGTGCGGTGGCAGATCGGTTGGATTTGCCCGAGTTTCTGGTATCAGAGGCGTTTGCCCAGGCGGCGGCAGATGACCCGGAGTTGCGGTTGTCCAAAAAATCGGGGGAGACTCTATTGTTCCGCGGTGCGTCCGCGGTTAAGCCGGAGCGTGGCGGAATGGACGTGTTCGATAAAATCAAGCAGTTGTTCTCCCGCGAGGGCGACGAAGCCAAGAAGATCAACGAGTTGGCAGAGCGTCGGGCTTCGCTGTCTCAGCGGCGAGACCGTATCTATGAAGACATCGGGCGGTTGGAAAAGAAAGAAGCGGAACTGCTCGATGAGGGCAAGCGGACCTCTTCGCAAATAGCCCGGCGGCGGTTGGCTGCCCAGCTTGCTCAATTGCGCAAGGACATCGCCCGGCAGAACACGACCGCCAACATGCTGAACCAGCAGACCAACATCCTCAGCACCGACATCCACAATCTTACGCTGATCCAGCAAGGCGAGGCGGCGGAGTTGCCCTCGACCGAGGCGTTGACGGAGAATGCGGTCAAGGCGGAGGAGATGCTGGAGACGCTGACGGCGGACGCCGAACTGGTCGGCAGTTTGGAGACAGGTTTAAGCGAGGTTATGACCACTGCGGACGAATTGGCTATCCTGGAGGAGTTCGAGCAGGCAGAAAAGGCACCGCCGGCTGATGCTGCCGGGGCGCGTGACGCCGAATCCGCTTCGGCGAGCGAACCGGTGGCGGAGGCGCCGGCGAACAAAGACTCGCAAGAATCACCCACCCAGAAGCGTACTGAGAAAGCTGACCCAGAGGCAAGCTAGCATTAGAAATGGAAAATGGAAAATGTGGGCATTCGCAACGATGCCGGGGACGGGTGGCCCATCGCTTTAGCGGTGGGGGACGCGAATGTTTGACACGATCGCAACGTTTAGCGGCTCCCCAACGGGGAGCGTAAAAAGGGGAGCGTGATGAATGGGGAATGAGATGATAACATGCAGAGTTGGGAAACGAATAATTAAAAACGTCGCCAAGTCAGCATTTTCAATTTTCAATTTTCAATTTTCCATTTCGGACGGGTGATCCATGGGATTTCTGGATTGGTTGGTCACGAGTAAAAAGTCTCTGTCGCAGATGACGCGGAGCGAACTGCGGCGGCAGGAGTTGCTGCTGGAGAAGGAACGCACGCGGCTTTTGAACAAGATCACCAGGTTGGCCAAAACCAAGCAGACTCTCTTTGAACGTGGGGCACAGGAGAAATCACCGGAAGTGCGGCGGGTGTTGGCTCAGGAATTCGAGACCAAGACCACCGAGCAGCTCATGATCGGGCGGCAACTCAACATCCGCAGTAAGGAGGTGATGACGGTGTCGCGGCTGCGGATGATCCGTGAGAACAGCGACCGGGCAAAAGCCGCCGGCAGCCGGTTCGGCCTGGTCAGCGAAAAGGATATTCTGCGGCTTGGCAAGCTGATCGAGAGCGATGAGATACGGGCTGAGGTGTATCAGGAGCGCCTGGACGAGGTTCTCGCGGTGGGCAGGTCCGTTGACGAAGGTGCGGCGGGGCTGTCCGAAGCCGGGCAAACGGTGATGAACATCTGGGACAAAATGGACACCGGAGCCATCGCCGATACTGAAGAAGCATTCGACGAAGCCGACCGCCGGGTCCGCGAGCAACAAGGAGCCGCCGAAGCGTGAAGGAGACGAAAACGGCGGAGTCTGTAGGGTGGGTGGAACCTGCCGCAGGCAGGTGGAACCCACCAACCGGGGACGAGTCCAAAGTCCAAGGTCCCAAGTCCAGGGTCCCGCTGGTTTCTAATTTTGGACTTTGGACCAGGGACTTTGGACTTTGGACCAGATTGAGGTATCAAAAGCATGAGCCACCGTCCTAGACCGTTGCGGCGCCCGATGCACAACCGGTGGTTCGGCGGGGTTTGCGCGGGTATCGCAGATTACTTTGGGCTGGACCCGGCTGTGATTCGGGTCGGATACGTTCTCTTGAGCGTGTTGTCGATTGCGTTTCCGGGATTGTTGGTTTATTTCATCTTGTGGGTGGTGATTCCGGAGCGAGAGTATTATTGAGGTTTGGCCCGCTGTTGACTTAAGCGGACGGAATGCTGATCAGTACCGCGACCGTTAGGGAGCGGCCTTGTCGAGACGGGTGGTACACCGCTTTGGCCGCTCCCTCACGGTCGCGGT
This sequence comes from Phycisphaerae bacterium, assembly GCA_023133475.1. Lineage (GTDB taxonomy): Bacteria > Planctomycetota > Phycisphaerae > UBA1845 > UBA1845 > JAAEQG01. Next base: position 8,749 of record JAGLWJ010000470.1, read on the forward strand.
ACTGATCAATCACGGTCGCGGTACTGATTAATGCGGCTTAAGTCAACAGTGTTGGTTCCGGATGGTGGGTTCGACAAAGGACGCGGTGAGATGGGACTGTTCAAATCCGAAGAAGAGCGGCGGATCGAACGCGACATGAAGGTGCGGCAAGGCGTGCGGCGGATCGAGAGAGCCATTCGCGAACAGGGTAAGTTTACCGAGGAGTTCATCAGCAACGCCCAGCACGCCAGGAAAATCGGCGACAATGCCCAGTATCAGTTCATCCGCAACTCGCTCAAGAAAACTGCCACCATCAAACGGATGCTCGAGCGTCAACTGCTCAGCGTTAAAAACGCGATGATCATCCGCAGGCAGGCGGAGGCGTCGGCTGACTTTGCCGGTGCGATGGGTATGATGGCAGCCGAAATCGGCAAGCTGTTCGGCGAGACGGACTTGGTCAAGACGCAGGCTGATTGGGAAAAAGCCATGGTCCAATCGCAGACCATGGAGGAACGCATGGGCATGTTCCTCGACTCGGTCGAGGACATCGCCGCCCAGGACGCCGAGTTGAGTTCATCCAGCGAGGTCGTGAGCGACGAGGAGATCGACCGCATGATCGAAGCCGAAACCGAAGCCGAGCACCAAAAAGAACTCGACCGCCTAAGCGGCTTGCGGGCAGAGTTGGACTCGCTCAAGAAGGAGGGCGAAAAACAGAAATAGCGGGGGTAGCTGTCAGCTGTCAGCTTTCAGCTTTCAGCTATTAACACTAGAACGCAAAGTCATCTAACTTGCGTGGTTTTAGCTGCGGAGCGGCGATGGAATAAAGCCCTGGCCCCCCGCGCACGCTGCTGTCCGCCAGAAGCTGATAGCTGAAAGCTGATAGCTTTTTTAAGGAGATTTGAATCATGCCAAGCGATCTGATACGTGTCTACCTCGCGACGGATATCGAGGAAGCAGATGTGATTGTGAACTGGCTTGGTGAGTACGGGATCACCGCAGTTGTGGAAGGGGCGTTGGAAATTCCCGTGGTCTGTTCGCCGCAGGATATCGAAGTGTGCGTGTCAGACCCCGCCGACGCCAAACGAGCTATCGAACTGCTGCGAGACCACTACAAACCCAAAGACCAAGCAGAAGAACCCGAGGACGACAGCCGCACCATCGAGGCAATCTGCGAAGAATGCGGCAAAACCGTGTCGTTCCCGTATGCCCAGCGCGGGACGGTCCAGGATTGCCCGCATTGCGGCGAATACGTGGACGTCCCGGATAAGGCAGAAGCCTGTTGATGGGCAATGCCCACTGGAGTGCAATGAATGTCCCGCGATATGAGGACGGTCTACCGGGCTTTTGATCTTTGGCAAGCGGATGTCATCGTAGCCTGGCTGGAAGAGCATGGGATTTCCGCGTTGGTCAAAGACCGGCTGACAGCAGGGATATTGCCAACATCTTTGATTGTCGCCCCACAGGGCATCGAAGTGTGCGTGATGGACCCGGACGAGGCTGAACGGGCAATTGCGCTCCTGAGGGACCACTACAAACCCGAGGGCAGGGCAGGGCAATCCGAGGACGACAGCCGCACCATCGAGGCAGTCTGCGAGGAATGCGGCAAGACCGCGTCGTTCCCGTATGCCCAGCGTGGGGCGGTCCAGCATTGCCCGCATTGCGGCGCACACATGGACGTCCCGGACGAGGCGGAGGGGCCTGATGCGTAGGGCGGGCATCGCTCACCAGGCGGACCGATGACGTCACGATCGACATTGCACTGGATCACGGAGGCGGGCATGTTTTTTGAGAAGGCCGGCCCGGTGTGGGATGCGTTACGTGCGCTCGAGCAGCGTCTTCGCAATGCGGAAATAGATTATGCCGTCATCGGCGGCTTGGCGCTCAATGCGTACAACTACCCGCGGCAGACGGTGGATGTGGATGTGGTGCTGGCCGAAGCGGGCTTCGAGGAATTCAAGAGACAGTTCGCCGGGTCAGCGTATGTGCCGGATGAGGGGGCTCCGCGACGATACCGCGATCCAAAGTCGGAGGTTGCGATTGATGTGCTAATCGCCGGCGAGTTGGCTGGTCATCCTAAGAAGAACAGCCGGATACGGTTTCCTGATCCCACCGCAGCCGAAGAACACAACGACCTGCGGACGGTCTCTCTGCCGCGTTTGATCGAGTTGAAGCTGGTGACTTGGCGTTACAAGGACTGGGGCGACGTGGTCGAACTGATCCGCCGCAACGACCTCGACGAGGCGTTCGCCGAGCAACTCGATCCACTGGTGCGAACTCCGTTCCGCGAATGCTACGACCAGGCCAACGATCCGGAGTACAGCCCGCGATGAAAGAGGGCAGGTATCGCTCTTGCAATGGTGCACCTATCGGCTGGCGGTGGTCAGTCCCGAAGGGTATGTGTGCGCCGATTTCGTTTAACATATGGGCAGTGGGTGAAGCACGCCCTGGCATTAGCCCCCGAAGGAGGACACGAATCGCGTGGAGTATTCGCGTCCCCCACCACTAAAGCGGTGGGCCACCCATGCTTTCTCGGCGTCCTGCGGCGGGTGGAACCCGCCCTACAGCCCCGTCCCGAATATCCGGCTGATAGCTGATAGCTGAAAGCT
>JAGLWJ010000471.1 GCA_023133475.1 Phycisphaerae bacterium
GCGCGGGCTTTGTCCGTGCCACCCGTTGCCCTGGCCACCCGCCGTGCCACCATTGGGCTTGTCGGGAGCACCCGGCGCACCATCCTACTCGGGGGACGCGTCGAGGAATGAAGATGATGCGTCAAGACGCATCCTACGAACTGGTGTGGCACCGGCATCTTACCGGTGAATGAAGTGACGAAGCGACGGAGCCACGAAGCGACGAAGTGCCAGCTTCGACCGCTTTACAGCTTTCGGGCCACCTTCAAACCGCGCTCCACTGTTCGCCTGTACGCGTCGTTCCCCTCGTCGTGGAATTCGCGATGTAACGCCTCGAAGTGCAGGAGCTTTTCTCGCGAAAGCTCGAAGTGCCGGTCCCAGTCAAGCCAATCGCCGATGTGGCGGTCTTTGACAACCTTTGGGGCCGCAACGCCGAGCACGAGCTTCCCCCGCTCATTGATCCACGCCTCATTCACACGCAGCACGTCCACGACGATTGCCTTGCCGTGCCGGTAGATGGCGAGCATGTACTCGGTGGTTTCCGCAAACTGGTTCCACCGTTCTTCTTCCGCAATGAGTTCCGGTCCGAACTTTCGCTCGCGTGCCTTCGCCTTGACGCGCTCGCGATCCTGTCCCAGGCGTGGATTGACACGCTCCGCCGCGCCTATTGCGGCAGACACGTCGTCCTTGCTCATCGAGGGCGTTACCGTGATGCCGAGCCTCTTCGCGTAGCGAAGCTGCTTCTCGGTTGGAGGGTCTGACGGCGGTTTCTTCTTGAAAAACCCGAACATCCCGGCTCGCTCCGCGGTGACGAGGACCGTCCGCTTCTCAAGCGCCTGCGGACTCGAACACATTCGCCCAGTATCTTTTTTGCATTTCCTCGCGTTCTGGAGCATCGAAGGTCTTTACCCCGTACACCGAAGCGAGAGGCAGCTTGAATTCGGCCGCAACGCCCGTGCCCGGGTTGCTGTGCTCCATGTAGTAGACGGCGACCTCGCGATAGCGCTCATTCTTCAACAACTGGAGCGCGACCGAATTCATCTCCTGATATCCAGTTTGCCAGAGATCGCGAAGCTCTCGCTCGAAGCTCTGAGCATCAAAGGGCCTCTGGGCAAACAGTTGGGCGCGATAGTTCTCAAGGATCGCTTCAGCGCTGGCGAGTCGTTTTTCTGTGAGGCTGTACATAGTTGAACTCCCGAAAAAGTGGTCTACGCCCTGATCGTCGCGCTGGCCGTTTCGCTCCACGGCCCCTTTTCGCCGGTTGTGGCGACCCAGCGGAGCATGTAGTGGGCGGTCTTGCCTGCGTCTTCGCCGGGGTAGTCGGCCACGTACGGCGTGCCATTGCCCCCAGGGCGTTACTGCTATACCGCCATGGTAGGCAACGCCCCAAGTCTTGTAAAGTGGGCGTTTGCCAGCCGTTACGGGCGAACGGGCGATATTCCGGGCTGTCCGGCAGCCGTCGCCGGGCTTCCGGGGACGAGTGCCGGAGCCCCCGCGATGGTCCCCGGCGGGTTACAATGGTGGTGTTGAAGCTACGGAGAAAAGCTGATGCGCGTACAGGTTGTTTTGGAGCAGGACGAGAACGAATGGCCCACACAGCAGACCCTGCTGCACTTGCGGGGTATGCTTTGATCGTTACGTTCTGTATTGAAATGACGATGAGACATCGGTACTTGGAGGTCACGTTCCGCAACGGCAAGCCCCTTGCCGCATACCTGTACCTCCCGAGGAATCCGGGAGACGCAAGCGTCCGTACGGTGTCGCAGGGTGATGGCCTGCTGATCGACTTTGCCGCAGACGGCCGAGCTATCGGCATTGAAATCACCGCGCCAAGCAGGGTCTCGCTGGAGACGTTGAATCGGGCGTTGGCCGCAGTGAATCAGGATCCGGCAACGGCCGACGAATTGAGCCCCCTTGTCGCTGCGTAGCAGCCCGCGAACACACAAAAGGCGTGGCCATCCGGGTGGAAAACCACGCCTTGGGGATTCGCTCCGCAATGGCTCAGCGGGTGGTCTGGGCAAGTAGTTGGGTGGCACGGGCAAGGACCGCCCCTGGAAGACGTTCATCATGCGATGACGCTACTTGGCGGTCCTTGCCCGTGCTTGGCGCTGGAAGCTCTGTGGGCGCGCTGTGGCCCAGGCCCACGGACAAAGCCCGCGGCGAGACTTTAGTGGTTGTTCCAAGCGTATTGGCGCGGGCCTTGTTTGCCACTCGTTGCCCAGGCCACCCGCCGCCTCAAGAACGGTCCATCCCCAAAGCGCGGCTGCGTTCATCCCGAGCTAGCTCGATTCCTCTAGCCATACTCCCTACGATGAAGCGAAGTCAGCCTTCAGATGTGCAACGAGCAGTTCCAAACACGTCCTCACGCAGAGTACCGCACCTACGGCGTCCGCCCTCATGTTGCGGTTCTTTAGGTCGCCATGCGCCAGACTGTTCCGATCGTCATAGAACTCATCTACAAGATAGGAGAAGACTACCTCGTCCACGATAACACCCAACTTAGTCTCTTGCAGCAGTTGCCTGGCACTCGTTAAGCTACGTGGTTTCTTGCCAGTAGCGGCAGACAAAGCGTCCTTCGGCTGCCCCGTCGAATACTTGACCCTGTACTTTGAGTTTAAGAAATCCCATTTGTACGGGTAGTATCGGTTCGGCTTTCCCTTCACCAGCTTGTATATTCGAATGCGCTTGGAACGTAGATAACCCGCGAAATCCCAGATGAGGCCCTCAACTTGCGTAATGCCAACGAGCGCAGTGCCCAGCATACAATCCGCACCCCATGCACGCGAGAGCTCTTCGATCTGAGCCGAGCGGTCTACTGGTAGCAGCGCTTTGATTTTGTCATAGAGCTGACGCAGTGAATCAAACACGTCATCGTCAATGTGGCCACCGATTTCCTCCAAGAGTTGGTCGCGTGGCTCACCCCGCCCGAATCTCGCTCGCAGAGTACGGAAGGCTGGAGCAGGCAGCCAAACGAGGTGCCGTAACGGAAACGCAATGTGATTGGGATCGCACTGAGCGATCCTGAATTTGAACCAGAGAAAATCATCATCCTTCACATTCAAGAACTTAAGGATATCGCGGTCGCGCCGCAGGCTAGTCGTGAACTGAAGTTTCGCCTCGCGTAATCTGTGGCGATCTCGATATGAAAGTGCTAGGCTGTCCGACAAGGCAGCCAATCTTGCTCCGTTCTTGTGCAGTAACCGCGTCTTCCCTTCCTTCCCCTGGGCAGCGACCTTAGCTCGGTCGTTCTCCGCCACGGCGTCATTGAGCAAGCGCTCCACTGCGACCCTGTACGAGTCAATGGCCCCATCGACACCGAGAAGATCCGCCTCACGATATCCTCGCCATAAAGTAAGGAACGTCCCAAACGTGGCACGGGAATTCCGCTTGCTAGCTCGTAGGAAATCCTGCCGCGCTCTGGAGTCAAACTCGTGCTTCGAAAACGGGTATGAGTTCTTGCGGATTATGCAAACGCACCCATCCGCGAGCTTCAGCAGCGACCGGAACCGTGTCCGGGAGTCCGTGAACCGTCTTTGCAGCAGATCACGGACAAACTTCTCCGGCGGTAGCCGGAGGTTCTCGCCTATCCAGCTAATATCACTCATCGAAAGTTGGAATGAGTTCGCCGAAACGTCGCCGATTGCGAGAATCTGTTCTCTTGTGAGACTCATGTCCGGATACTCCCACGAACTCCCGGTGCGTCGAATCAAGCGTTTTCGTTGCCGAACTCACTGGTCTGTCGCATGCTCTCGACCACTCTCCGAGCTCATCTGTTCTATCGGCTCGGGGCAAACGGATTAGGCAGGATGCCCTCGCCAAACGGACTTCCACAGTACAAAGTACGTGTTGTACACTCTCATGATCGGGCGGGTGGCCTGGGCGCTGGAAGCTCTGTGGGCGCCGTGGCCCAGGACCACGGACAAAGCCCGCGGCGAGGCGTTGGTGGTTGTTCCAGGCGTATTGG
>JAGLWJ010000472.1 GCA_023133475.1 Phycisphaerae bacterium
TCGACAGCCCCTTTAGCGGTGGGGGACACGAATGGTCAGCCGATTCGCGTCCCCCACGGCTAAAGCCATGGGCCACCCGACCTACGGAACTGTCGTACCAAGAGGCAAAAATGCTCAGGCATCGTAAAATCCTGTTGGCTTTGAGCATCGTGATCGTGTTGGGCTCATTGGCCTGCACCATCACCTATGCGTTGCACCTGCGTAGCCATAGCCTGCGCGATCGAATCGCCGCCGATCTTACCAAGCGTATGGGGTTGGCCATCGAGATCGGAAGTATTACGCCTTTATCGTTTTCCAGCCGCCAGTTCAACAACCTTACTGTCGATCTGCCCGAGCTGGAGACGCGGATAGGCCGGTTCAACCGTGTCGTCTGGCGAGCGGAAGAAAGCGGGGCGGTTGAAAGCTACGGATTGGGCCTCGAGGAGGGCTGGCTGTTGGTCGGCACCGGGCATTGGGCTCGTGACGACTACCAGCGGTTGCTGCAATCCGGTTTTGGGCACGACTTCGCCGCCCTGCACCTGACCGAGATCAGGGTCCGGCACATCGACTTTCACTGGCGACACCCGGCATTCTCGATGACCGCCCCGCAGGCCGACGGGATCATAGTCTTCGACGAGCAAGGTCGAGGCCAGGTAAACTTGACCGTTTATAAACTGAATGAAACCACCGTCGAGGAGCCCATCCAGGTTTCCGCGTGGTTCACTCCGGGCGCGGGGATGGCCTTTCAGAAAGTGGAAGTTCACGTGGGTGGCATCCCGCTCGAAGGTCTGGGGCTGGATGCCCTGCTGGGCGGCCCGGTGAAAGCGGGCACCTTCGCCGGGCGGATTGTCTACCGCGAACCCAACCCCGCCGACTGGACGATGGAGGTCGGCGGTTCGCTGAGCGCCGCACGGCTGGAGGAGCTTACCGGCGAGGTCATTGGAGGCCCGTTCAACGGATTGGTGAATATCCACATCGACCGGGCGGTGTTCCTATCGGTGGCGGGCGGGCGACCGGAATTGCGTTCGTTGCGTTTCGGCGGGCGGCTGGCGGAGCTGGAATTGGCTCAATTCGCCTCGCTGTTTCAAGAGCCGGAGCTTAACGGGCGGATCGACCTGACCGTTCATCAAGCGGATTTCGACAGGCCTGATCTGCGGTATGTGCGGTTGAGCGGCAAGGCAGTGGATGTGTCGCTTGAGGCGTTGACTCGGGTGCTGGGTTATGGCGTGGTCACCGGGCGGTTGGAGGTGCGGATCAACGCCCTGGCGATCGTGGACAACGTGATCCAATTCGCCGACGTGGACGTGTTGGCATTGCCGCCGGGGGATGAGCCTGGTTTCATTGAAAAGGCGGCGTTGGCCTCTGTGGGGCGCCAGGCTTTTGGGCTCGACCTGGAGCCGATCCTGCCCGAGCGGGTGGAATACGTGCAAATGGGCGTCAAGCTGCTGCTGGACCGTGAGGGGCTGAGAATTCGCGGTACACATGGGCCGCGGCAGCGAACCATTCTAACCGTCAAGCTGTGGGGCAGAGAGGTGGGCCTACTCAAGCAGCCCGACAAAATCTATCCGATGAAGGACTTGGTTGCGATAGTCCGCAGCCGCCTGAAAGACTATGACGTCGAGCAGTTCATTCGTTGGTGGGCATACCAGCACGCCGAAGACCCGGAAGACAACCCGTAGGGCGGGTTCCACCCGCCTTCTTCAATCGAACGGCGGGTGGAACCCGCCCTACAAGGCTCAGTGCCCGCTGGGCTTGGGCACTGAGGGCGATGGGATGTTCGGGAACACCGGGCTGAGGTCGTTGGCCATCACACGCCCGTCCCCGTTGATGTCACAACGTTCCGTGGGAGCCGCCCCCGCTGTCGGGATCATCGGGAAGATAGGGCTGAGGTCGTTGGCCATCACTCGCCCGTCGTTGTTCACGTCGCCCACCTGGACCATGTACTGAACAGTGAAGCTCCCCACACCACCCCAGCCGCCGATGTTGCGAACCGCGATCCAGGTCTTGTTGCTCAGCACAGTACCCTCTTCGGTGATCACCAGTCTGTAGGTCGGGTCCGACCTACGAGGCCAATCCGCACCGCGACCGTAAGGGAGCGGCCATCCGTCCTCCACCGTGAAGTTGAACCCGCTGGTGGACATATCAGGCCCATAGGCTCCTTCCGCCCACAGCTCCTGAATCAGGATGTCCCCAGGCTCGGGAGCCTCGACGTCGTCGGCAAACGTCAACACAATGACATTACCGGCAGAGCGACACAGGCTGGCCTCATGGCTGGGGACGGTTCCGATCAGTTGCGCGTTCACCTGGAACTCGTAGGCCCCCATATCCACGATTCTCACATAGTCGGGCGGGTCAGGCACTCCGGTGTCATCGGTGGCTGGGTCATCCACGAATCGCGGTGCCGCGTCGAGATCGAGTGGTGTGCGTTCCGCCGTATTGCCGTCGCCGTCGAGGTCGGCGTTGTCGGCTGGGACGGCGTAGTTGTTTCCGGCGTCGATACAGGGCGATTCGGGCAAGAGTCGCAGATCGTCGTCCATGGTGCCAGCAATCCCGTCTGGCCCG
>JAGLWJ010000473.1 GCA_023133475.1 Phycisphaerae bacterium
TCAGAAACCAACGGGACTTTGGACTTTGGACTAGAGACTTTGGACTCGTCTGGTTGGTGGGTTCCACCTCGCTCCGCGAGGTTCCACCCACCCTACGCCACACCCGCGCGTGTTCACAACGACGATGTCTCTCTTCCCCAATTTTCCATTTTCCATTTCCCACGCTAAACATTTCGTCGTGATCGCAACGGTTGACGGGTTCGGGCGCAACGCATACATTTCAAAGTAGGCAGGCATTGCCCGTTCTCATAGGCGGGAGACGCACTTCACAGGATCGACGTAGCGGGCGGACGCTCTTGCGGTTCGGTGGTGCAAGAGTTTTCACGCGGATCGCAACAGGCGAGGTTGCCGATTAGTCTAATTGGACCATGAGCAACGACCAGGATAACCAAAGTCCCATGCCCGCAAACCACCCTTCAGGCTGGGAAGATTTCAAGCGGTTCTTCTTACGCGGATTGGCAGCTCTGCTGCCTGCCTTGCTAACCATCGGAGTGGTTGTCTGGGCCTACCATGTACTGGACGAATACGTCGGGCGATACATCACCCACGGCTTGATCCACATCTGCGCCCACACCATGGGTGAGCCCAAATTGTTCAATCCCGACGACGCCTTGACCTATGGAACGCCGATCGACGAATGGCGTACGAGAGACGGCCGGCGGCTCACAGTGGAACACAAGATTATTTCCTACAACATGTTACACATTGAAGAGGAGGAGGCACACAAACGCGCGGAAATGGCCCGCAACCGCGCCATGTGGCAAATCGTCTTTTCAAAGTACAAATTGAATCTCATAGGTTTCTTGATTGCAATCATTTTCGTATACTTTATGGGCTTTTTCCTGGCCAGTCTGATAGGTCGAACGATCTGGCGGATGGCTGAGCGCGCTTTGCATCGGATTCCGGTGGTTGGAGCCATCTATCCGAACTTCAAGCAGGTGACCGACTTTTTGCTGTCGGAACGCAAGCTGGAGTTTTCGGGGGTGGTCGCGGTTGAGTATCCGCGCAAGGGTCTCTGGTCGGTCGGATTACGGACCGGGCCGCCAATGCGGTCAATTGCCACGACCGCGGGGAAAGAACTGGTGACCGTATTCATCCCCAGTTCGCCGACCCCGATTACCGGGTACGTGATCACGGTCCCAGTGGAGGACACGATCGACTTGGGGCTCTCGATAGATGAGGCGCTTCGCTTCACCATCAGCGCGGGGGTTATCAAGCCCCCGCAAGAGGGGATGGGCGAGAACGACGATCGCCTGTTGCCGGATAAAAAGTGACCGCAGGTTTGCGACACGCTCAGCAAGGGGAAAGGGCGGGTGTTTGGGACTGCAACGCTTTGTGCGTCGCAGTTGAGGTTGCAACCTTTTTTGAGGAGGTGGGTTGTGCAAATATCTGTGATCAGCCGACATGTGGAAGTAACCGACAAGGTGAAAGATTACGCCCACGAAAAGGTTTCCAAGCTGCCTCGGTTCTTTGACCGAGTTCAGTCCATCGACGTGATTATGGACCACGACTCGGGTAATTTTTCCGTGGAGATCCTCGTGAGGGCGGATCGGACAGACCCGTTCATCGCTCGCGAATCGGGGCCTGACACGTTTGCCTTGATTGACGTCCTGACCGACAAGCTCGGGCGACAGTTGAGGCGTCACAAGGAGCGGTTCCGCAATCGCAAGCACGTGGCTGACAAAATCGACCACACCGAGTTTTTGGAAAGCGAGAGCGACTGAGTATGAAGCTGACAGACTTTGTTCACATGGACTCGGTGGTGCCGGAATTGCAAAGCACGGATCGCAACGGAGTGGTGCGTGAGTTGCTCCAGTCGCTGGCGGACCACGGGGTGGTGGATCAGGAACTGGTCGATCCTCTGGTGCGTGCCACCATTCAGCGTGAGAATCAGGGGAGCACGGGGTTTGGCAAAGGGGTCGCGGTTCCACACGTGAAGCACGACAAGATTGCCAAGCTCATCGCCACGGTGGGTCGCTCGAGCCACGGGGTGGATTTTGCAGCCTTGGATCGTTCCCCGGTTTACACCATCTTTTTACTGCTGAGCCCAAAATCCGATCCGGATGCTCATTTGGCGGCTATGGAAAAGATTTTCCGGCATTTGCAGCGAGACAATTTTCGTCGTTTCCTGCGCCAGGCAGACAGCAAGGAGGCGATCCGAGACTTGATGGTGGAAGCCGACGAGTTGTGATCGGACCGGCATGAATCTTGCTCCAGCCGGATAAAAGGGGGCTGGCGCGTGCGTCGATGGCAGGATCGTGACGGTGTCAGACCCGGGCGAGATGTTGATCCGAGAGGTGCCGATCACGAATCGGCAAGGCTTGCATGCGCGCCCGGTGATGAAGTTTGTGGACCTCAGCGCCGGGTTCACCTCCGAGCTTCGCGTGGACAAGGGGGAAGGAAGCGAACAGGTGGACGGTAGAAGCCCAATGGAGATGATGCTGCTGGAGGCACCTCAGGGCACGATACTGCGGATTATGGCCTGTGGTGAAGACGCATCCAAGTTGCTCGATGCCTTGGAAGAGTTGATCAACACTCGCTTCGGGGAAGAATAGGTCCTGCCGATGGAGATTCTCACGGGCATCGCGGTTTGCCCCGGCATTGCGATTGCTAAGGCTGTGGTGCTCGACACCGAGGATTATCGTATTCCCCGGCGATCCATCTCCGCCGCTGAAATCGAGCCGCAGTTGTGCGTTTTGCGCGAGGCTATTTCCGCATCGGTGGATGAGATTCGCACTCAGATGGATCAGGTCGCCGATCGCCTGGGGCACGACGCCGGCGAGGTGTTCACCTGGCACATCGGGGTTTTGCAAGACCCGCAAATCCGCCGGGCCATCGAGAACCTGATCCGAGGGCGAAAATACTCGACGGCGTATGCGGTAAGCACCATTATGCGCAACTATCAGCGGCGTTTCATGCAGATGAGTGATCCGTTGTTGGCTGAGCGCATCCGCGACGTGCAGGACATCGAGCGCCGTTTGCTGCGCAATGTGTTGGGTGAATCGCGTGAGGACCTGGCCCATCTGACCGACCCAGCCATCCTGGTGGCTCATGACATCTCCCCGTCCCAGGCGGCGAATCTGGGGCACGCGAACATTGCCGGAGTGGTGTTGGACGTTGGCGGATCGACGTCGCACACGGCGATTTTGCTGCGTGCCTTGGGGCGCCCCGCGGTGATCGGAGCCAATGACGTGTCCACCCGCCTAAGTGGCGGCGATCAGGTCATCGTGGACGGTTCAGGCCAGATGATCATCGCACATCCCGATGCCGAGACCTTGCGGCAGTACCGGGCGAGGCAGGAGACGTATACACGCATCACCCACGAGTTGGATCAACTCCGCGACCGCGAGGCGGTGACCAGGGACGGAATACACATCGAGCTGATGGCCAACATCGAGTTCTCCTCCGAAGCGGCAGCTTGTGTCGAGAAGGGGGCGGATGGGATCGGGTTGTACCGCACCGAGTACCTGTTCCTGCGGGCTGAAGCCTCTCCAAACGAACAGGAACAGACCGAAGCCTACCGCGCGGCGATCGAGGGGGCTGCGGGGCGCCCCGTGGTCATCCGGACATTCGATCTGGGGGCGGACAAGTACACCCAGGAACGGCAATATGAGCAGGAACGAAACCCGATGCTTGGGCTGCGCTCGATCCGCTACAGCCTGCAGCATCTGGACATGTTCAAGGTGCAACTGCGGGCGGTGCTGCGGACTTCGGTGCTGGGCAATGTGAAGATCATGTTCCCTCTGATCACCAGCCTGATGGAGTTTCGTCAGGCCAAGATGACCCTGCACGACGCCATGGAGGACCTCGAGGAGCTGGGTGTGCCGTTCAACCGCGACCTCGAGGTGGGCATGATGCTGGAGACTCCCGCAGCCGCACTGCAATGCCGCGAATTCGTCCGCGAGGTCGATTTCGTAAGCATCGGCACCAATGACCTGGTCCAATACCTGCTGGCGGTGGACCGGGGGAACGAGCGGGTGTCCCGCTTCTACAACATGGCCCATCCGGCGGTGCTGCGAATATTGCGCGACGTTATTCGCACTTGTGCAAAGGGGGGTGTTCCCTGTAGTCTATGTGGGGAAATGGCAGGTCAGCCTCTTTACACCCTGCTGCTGCTGGGTCTGGGGTTGCGAACCTTCTCGATGGCTCCGGCGAGCATCCCGGAGGTGAAAAAGCTGATCCGCCTGACCACTCTGGCCCACGCCGAACGTGTGACCAGGAAGTCGTTAACTTTTGAAACGGAGCGGCAAGTCAGTAATTACCTGCGCGACGTTACCAGAAAACTCTTGCCCGATGACCCCATTTAGCTGACGCGGATCAGCGGGGGCGCGGGCACAATACCGTATAAGCGTGGACGGTCGGGATTGGTCCCGAGCCGGTGAATGGTATTCAATGGAGCACGTGCTGAAACGCCGGAGGAAAGACTAAGAGTGTGAGGCATCGATATGCGGTCGAATTCGCCGTGGAGGGCGATGTGCGTTTCTGTTCGCACCGCGACATGATCCGGCTGTTCAGCCGGGCCATGGCGAGGGCGGGGATTCCGGTCCGCTTCTCGGAAGGTTTTAACCCGCATCCCAAGTTCTCCCTCATGCCGCCGCGCCCGGTGGGCGTCGCGACCGAGGAGGACCGGATGATCGTGGACCTGACCGAACCGCTCGAACCTGCCATACTCTTGCAACGGCTTTTAGAGACGATGCCCCAAGGGATTATGATCCGTCAAGCATGGAAGCTTGATTCATCGAAAGGCTGCCAGCCGCATCTGGTCTATTATGTGGTTGACGTTCGGCAGGCCGACCGTGAAGCCTTGCCTTCCCGGATCACCCAACTCACCGGTTCAGGCTCGATTTTCGTCCAACGTATTAACAAGAAAGACGGCAAGCCCAAACGCGTGGACATTGCCCCATACATCGACTCACTGATTGTGACCGATGCGGGGTTGGCGATGACCTTTATGGTCACCGGCGATGGAACCGCCAGACCAGCGGAAGTCTGCGCAAGTTTGGGCCTAACCGACGACGCGGTCACCGCAAGGACCCGTCGAGTGAAGGTCGAATGGAAATAGAACCGACTGAATCGGCAAACCCAATTGAACAATCCGAGCAGAACGCGAGCAGAAAACCTAATCCCAAAACAAAGGCCCGGGCTACACGAAGGCGAAAGGCAAAACGCAAAATCGCCTCAACAACCGGTTCGGAACCCATCCCGGGCGAGCAAGCCGAAAAGCTCGTAGCTGCCGACACGCTCGCCAACCGGCCTCTGCCGGCCTCTGCCGAAAAACAACCGGCGGGGCAACAGGCAACGGGCAGCAGGCAAGAGGCAAGAGGCAAGAGGCAAGAGGCAACGAGGCAACGAGGCAACGAG
>JAGLWJ010000474.1 GCA_023133475.1 Phycisphaerae bacterium
TTCGCGTCCCCCACCGCTAAAGCGATGGGCCACCCAATCAGTACCGCGACCGTAAGGGAGCGGCCAAACCTAGTCGCGTCCCCCACCCACCACGAATCGCGCGGGTGGCCCATTATAGGCCGATTAAGCGGCACGGGCAATTTGAGCGGCTGCCTGGAGACTTGTCACCTTCGCAAAACAGACATACAATCGTAAGATTGTCCGTTTCCCGTGCGTGAATTCGTAGAACCAACAGGACAGAGGATGCAGCAACGGATCGCTATATTGGGCTCGACCGGGTCGATCGGGCAAAGCACGCTCGAGGTGGTCGATCACCTGAACTCGCGGTGCAGGGTGGTTGGATTGGCTGCCGGTTCACGTGTCGGCGAGTTGGCCCGCCAGGCCCACCAATATAACCCCGCCTGCGTGGCGATTGCGGACAGTTCCCGCTTCACCGAGCTTTCCGAGGCGCTCGGCGGGCAGTGCACCGTGCTGAACGGAGAGCGGGGGCTGGTGCAGTTGGTCGAACAATCGGATTGCGATTGTGTAGTGGCGGCTATCGTCGGTGCAGCCGGTCTTCCCGCCACGTTGCGGGCTGTCGAGTTGGGCAAGACCGTCGCGTTGGCCAACAAGGAAACCCTGGTGGTGGCTGGTTCGATCATCATGCCGTTGGCCCGGCGCACGGAGGCGAACTTGATCCCCATCGACAGCGAGCATTCGGCGATTTATCAGGCTATGCACGCGGGGCGGAAGTGCGAGGTCCGCAAGGTATACCTCACCGCCTCGGGAGGCCCGTTCCGCACCACCGCAGTCGAGGAAATGGAAAATGCCACCCTACAGGATGCACTCAATCACCCCACCTGGTCCATGGGCCCGAAAATCACCCTCGATTCCGCCACCATGATGAACAAAGCCCTGGAGATAGTGGAGGCCAAGTGGTTGTTCGATCTGCAACCGGAACAGATTGAGGTGGTTATCCACCCCGAGTCGATCATCCATTCACTGGTCGAGTTTTGTGATGGGTCGGTGGTGGCTCAACTGGGCACCCCGGACATGCGGACCCCGATCCAATACGCCATCACCTACCCCGAGCGTCTGCCCGGTTGCTGTAAGCCGTTGGACCTGGTGCACATTGGGCGGATGAACTTCCACGCCCCGGACTTTGAGAAGTTTTCAGCCCTTCGCCTGGGCTACGAAGCCGCACGCCGTGGAGGGACCGCCGGGGCGGTGCTCAGCGCAGCCAACGAAACCGCCGTCGAGTTGTTCAGGGCGGGGGGCATCCGCTTCGGGGAGATCGTAGAGATTAACAAACAGGTTTTGGAACAACACGAATTTGTTCCCGAGCCCACCATCGCACAGCTTTTCGCTGCCGATCAGTGGGCACGCAATGAGGTAAAACAATGTCTCACCTGCTAGCCGGCATCTCGATCGGGTCGTTTATTGGGGCGGCCTGGACGCTTATTTTGGCCTGTATAGGCTTCGGTGCGGTGATCTTCGTCCACGAACTGGGCCACTTCATGGTGGCTAAGTGGTGCGGTGTCCGCGTGGAGAAGTTC
Organism: Phycisphaerae bacterium; assembly: GCA_023133475.1. Taxonomy (GTDB): domain Bacteria; phylum Planctomycetota; class Phycisphaerae; order UBA1845; family UBA1845; genus JAAEQG01. Next base: position 1,536 of record JAGLWJ010000474.1, read on the forward strand.
GCCGTCGGTTTCTTCCGCGAAATTTTCGGGTTCACCAGGGGCGAAACGCGATATTCGTTCAACATCCTCCCCCTGGGCGGATATGTGAAGATGCTAGGCCAAGAGGATTTCGACATCGACAAATCCGGCGAGTTGTATGTCAAGGACAATCCCCGCTCGTTCACCAACAAACCGGTCGGGCAGCGGATGTTGATCGTTTCCGCCGGGGTGGTGATGAACGTGATTTTTGCCGGGCTACTGTTCATGATCGTCTACATGGTCGGTATGCAGGGCACCTCCACTGAAGTGGGCTACGCGCAGCCGAACTGGCCTGCGGCGGAGGCGGGGATTCAGCCGGGGGATGTTATCGAGCGCATCGACGGCCGAGAGATCGTGGAGTTCTCCGACCTGCGGTATGCCGTCATGCTGTCTGAACCGCTGGAGCCCTGCGATTTCCAGGTCCGACGTCAGGGCGAGATCAAGCATCTCAAGATGACCCCGCTCAACAATAGAAACCTGGGGCTTTTGCAGATCGGTGTTGAACCGGCGGTGACCCGCAAGATCGGCAAGGTCGGGATGGGGTTCGATCCGGACTGTGAGAGCCTCCTCCGCGTCAACGATGTGATCGTGGAGCTGAACGGGTTGCCGGTCACCGACGAAAATGCCAACGAAATGATGTACAAGTTGCGGTATACCCCGGCTGAGGTTACTCGGGCGGTGGTCGAGCGGAAGGTGCCCGACGCCCCGGAGGCAGAGGCCCGCCGAGTGGAAGTCAAACTTCCCGTGCAGTTCCGCATTTATCCGAGCGACCGGAAGGACAAGGAGGCGTTGTATGCCAACATCCTGGGCCTCACGCCGCTGACACAGATCGCCTCGGTTGACAATGACGGGCGGGCCTATCTCGGCGGGCTCAAGACCGGCGACGTGGTCCTCAAGTGGGGCTCGCGGTGGTATCCGACCTACGGGGACATCTCCAAAAGCATCGAGGAAAACGGCGAAATCGACATCCCCATCATCGTCGAACGCAACGGCAAGCAGGCCAGGCTGACAGTCAGGCCTAAGGTCAAGACCAGGCCTTTGGGGTTAGGCAAAAGCGGCAAGCCGAAGATCGGCGCTCAACTTGACATATACGCCGGCGAGCTGGTGCGTATCGGGGCGGTGGCTGACACCATTGACGGGAAACCGTCGCCCGCCGCCCAAGCCGGAATCCAACAGGGGGCACTGATCACCGAGGTGGACGGCCGACCGGTTCACACCTGGCTCGAGCTTATCGACCTCTTCCGCGAGAACGCCGGTTCGGCTGTGACTCTTGGCTACCAGTTGCGGGGAAAGGGCTTCACCTGCGAATTCGAGGTGCCGCCGACCATCCGCACCCTGCTGGAGCTTCCGCCACATGCCCAAATCACCGCTATCGACGGTGAGGAGAACATCAGCATCGACATCAACGGGCGACAACGAACCATCGCGGTCAGCACTCCATTCGGGTTGCGCGAGATACTCAAGACCAAAATCGGCCAAACCGTGACGGTAACCTATGCCAAGTCTCCCTTTGAGCAAAGCCGCACCACCGAGTTGCTCATCTCCGAGAACATGATCGACCCCTGGTTAGGCCGAATCCTCTACGGAGTGGACGTAACCCTCCTGCCAGCCACCAAACTTATCCAGAAAGGCCCGCTGGGGGCAATCAAGCTTGGTGCCAAGAAGACTGTCTACTTCATCGTCAGCGTTTACACCATGATGGAGCGGATGATCTTCTCGCGTAGTCTGGGCGTGGAAAACCTCTCCGGCCCGGTTGGAATCGCCAAAATTGCCTGGAACTTCGCCGAACGCGGTTTTGTGGACCTGCTCTATTTCCTGGCGATAATCTCCGCCAACCTCGCGGTGCTCAACTTCCTGCCGCTACCCATCGTGGACGGCGGATTGATGATCTTCCTCATCATCGAGAAGATCAAGGGCAGCCCGGTCAACCTGAAGATTCAGATGGCCACCCAGGTGATAGGCCTGATTCTGATTGGAGCAGCCTTCGTATTCGTCACCATCCAGGACCTGACCAGGTGATGGGGGGAAGCTGTCAGTAGGGCGGGTTCCACCCGCCATCCCACGTCAAGAAGCCGCCTCATGCCAAGAAGGCGGGTAAAACCCGCCCTACGACAAGAAGGCGGGTAGAACCCGCCCTACAATTGCGCTTATTCCGGTAAACTCGCGCTAGGCCTCGATACCGGGGGCCTCGATCTTGTCTATTTGGATTTGCAGATATCGCTGGCGATGCCCTTGCTTACGCCGGTATCCCTTGCGACGTTTCATCTTGAAGATCGTAACCTTATCGCCCTTGATCTCGTTTTTGATCGACGCGCTGACCTTTGCATCCGGCACAAGGGGCTGTCCGATGCGGGCGTTTTCGCCCTCACCCACCATGAGCACATTCTCGAAGACGAGCTTGTCGGTGTCCTCCGGGACATCCTGAAGCTGAATCTCGATCGTGTCGCCCTCCCGGACGTTGTATTGGTTGCCTCTGTCTTCGATAATTGCGTACACCGCTTCAGCTCTCCTGCCACTGGGTCGCCGTAGATTGCCTTATACTCTTCGCCCAATAGCAACCCCTTCATCGGGTTGCACGGGCATCCAACTCACCGAATCCCGTATTATGGAGTAAGCAGCACATGGCGTCAAGAGCAGGCAAGAGGCAAGAGGCAAGAGGCAAGAGGCAAGAGGCAAAAGGCAACAAGGCAACAAGGCAACAAGGTGTCGCGCTAGGCCCGGCATTTATGCCGGGCCTAACGCGGGTTATTCAGTTACAACAGCGGGTGAAACCCGTCCTACAAGTATGATTACGCCGTTTTTCAGTTTTTCGCGCTCCCCGTTGGGGAGCCGCTAAACGCTACGGATTTGTCACCGCCAAGCACACGCCGGCACGGTTACGATCACCGCGCTTCTCCATTCTCAATTCTCCATTCTCCATTCTCAATTCATCACGCTTCCCATCCCCCCATTTTTCATTTTCAATTTTCAATTTTCAATTTTCCGCGTGCTCCGCGATGAATTAGATGCGATTGCCCTGATAGGTGGGTTTTGTGTCCCTTGACATGGCGATGCATGGTCCGTATTTGTTACGCGGCGAGTGCGGAGAATATTCATAAACCCGCCCAGGATACGGCACTCCACGGCGGCGGCATTCATAGAGGAACGGCGATGAGCATCAGCCTGATAGCAAAAACAATCGGTGAGTCAGCCACCCTTAAGCTCAACGAAACAGCAGCCCTATTGCGGGCCAAAGGCGAACCGGTGATCCATCTCGGTGGCGGCGAGCCCAAAACCAAAACGCCCATCGATGCCCTGGTCACCGCCGCCGGACTGCTCAACAGCGCGGAGATTCGCTACACGCCCGCCGACGGGATACCCGCCCTCAAGCAGGCTATCATCCGCTACACCGACGAGTTCTATAACCGCAAGGTGGAGCCGGAAAACGTGATGGCTTCGGGCGGAGCCAAGCAGGCCATCATGGTCTGCCTACAGGCTATCCTCAACCCGCAGGAGGAGGTCATCTTCCCCGCCCCCTACTGGGTCAGCTATCCGGAGATGGTCAAGCTCTGCGGAGCCATCCCGGTGCCGGTGGTGCCCGAGGACGGCACGTTCTACCCCAGGCTGCAGGAGATCGAGCAGGTGGTCACGTCATATACCAAGGCGGTGATCATCAATAGCCCCAACAACCCATCCGGGGCGATGTACTCCGAGGAGTTCATCGCGAGCATCGTCGAGTTCTGTGAGAAACGCGGGCTGTACCTTATCATGGACGACATTTACCACCGCCTGCTGTTCGACGGTCGAAGGCCCATCAACTGCTACAACTATGCCAAGGATACCAGCGAGAACTCCAAGCTGGTCGTGATCAACGGGGTGTCCAAGCAGTATGCGATGACCGGTTTTCGGATCGGGTGGGCGGTGGCCAACAAGAAGCTGATCGAGGTGATGACCAACATCCAGGCCCATCAAACTTCCGGCCCTTCGGCGTTGCTTCAGTACGCGGCGGTGGGGGCCATCAACGGCGTGCAGTCGAGCGTCGAGAGCCTGCGGCTGACCCTGGAGAACAACCGCAACGTCATGATGGAGCATCTGGGGGCGTTCGATGGGATCAAGGTCAGCCCCCCCGATGGGACGTTCTATTGCTTTGCCGACTTCAGTGTCTACGGAAAGGACTCGACCAAACTGTCGCGATTTTTGTTGGACAAGGTGCGGGTGGTGACGGTTCCGGGCGTCGAGTTTGGGATGGAGGGCTACTTGCGGCTTTCCACTTGTGGGTCGATCAAGGACATCACCGTGGGGGTCGAACGGATGAAGTGGGCGTTGGACCCGAATTCGCCCAACGAGTTGTACATCGGCGACCGCAAATTGGTAAGAGACTGGACGTGAGGAGGAAGCTATCAGTTGTCAGCTATCAGCGTGGGTGGCCCATCGCTTTAGCGGTGGGGGACGCGAATGCCTGTTGCAATTCGCGTCCCCCACGGCTAAAGCCATGGGCCACCCAACCAAAAGCTGACAACTGATAGCTCTCTTGAGGAATTAGACATGACTAAGTATCTGGAATTCGATACGCCGGCCATCAAGCAAGCGGGCGACCTAGCCAGCGACTACAAGCTGAAGAACCACGGCCTGATCCACTTGGACCGGGTGTTTTGGAACCTGCCCACGTCGGCGTTGTACGAGGAGGCGGTGTTCCGTGGCGAAGCCCACATGGTCCACGGCGGCCCGCTGCTGGTGACCACCGGCAAACACACCGCCCGGGCAGCGGCTGACAAGTATGTGGTGCGCGAACACTCGACCGAAGAGGACATCTGGTGGGGCCAATACAATAGGCCTTGCAGCCCGGAACAGTTCAACGGCCTGCTGGCTCGCTTGCAAGCTTTCTTTCAGGGCGAAGAGCTGTTCGTGCAGGATTGCTACGCCGGGGCTGACCCGAACTACCGTATGCCCGTGCGAATCATCACCGACAAGGCCTGGCAAAGCCTGTTCGCCCGCAACATGCTCATCAACATCGACAGCCAGGATGAATTCAAGAGGCATATCCCGGAGTTCACGCTGATCGCCTCGCCGTCCTTCAAGGCAGACCCCAAGGTGGACGGCACTCGGACGGAAACCGCGATCATCATCAACTTCGCCGAGCGTCTGGCGATCATCGCCGATTCCAGCTACGGCGGCGAGATCAAGAAGACCATCTTTACAGTGCTCAACTTCCTGCTTCCGCTCAAGGGCGTGCTGGCGATGCACTGCTCTGCCAATGTGGGCAAGAACGGTGATGTCGCCCTGTTCTTTGGGCTTAGCGGGACCGGCAAAACCACGCTGTCAGCCGATCCCGGGCGGGCTCTGATCGGCGACGACGAGCACGGCTGGAGCGATGAAGGAGTGTTCAACTTCGAGGGCGGCTGCTATGCCAAGGTCATCCGCCTGTCGTCGGAGCATGAGCCGCAGATTTATGCCTGCACCCGCCGGTTCGGGACTATTCTCGAGAATGTGGTCTACGACCCGACCTCGCGGCGGATCGACCTGGACGACGACATCCTCACAGAGAACACCCGAGCCTCCTATCCGTTGGAGTTCATCCCCAACGTGGTGCCGGAGATGATGACCCGCACGCATCCCAAGAACATTATCTTTCTGACCTGTGACGCTTCTGGTGTGATGCCTCCGATTGCCCGGCTCAATCCCGAGCAGGCGATGTATCACTTTATCAGCGGTTACACTTCCAAGATCGCCGGCACGGAGATCGGCTTGGGCATTGAGCCGGAGATCACCTTTAGTGCGTGCTTTGGGGCGCCGTTCATGGTGCACCATCCGTTCAAGTATGCCAACCTGCTGAAGGACAAGATGGCCAAGCACGGGGCTCAGTGTTGGCTGGTGAATACCGGCTGGGTCGGCGGGCGGTTCGGGGTCGGCAAGCGGATCAGCATCCGTCACACGCGCAATTTGCTGAATGCGATGTTGGACGGCCGGCTAATGGAGGTCAAGTACCGCAAGGACAAGCTGTTTGGCTTCGAGGTGCCGCTGAGTTGCCCCGACGTGCCCGAGGACGTGCTGGAGCCGTCGGAGTCGTGGGGCAACAAGGACGAATACTGGAAGAAGTACGACGCCTTAGCCTCGCGGTACATCGAGAACTTCAAGCTATTCGCCGGCGGCTGCCCGGAGGAGGTCAAAGCCGCCGGCCCGAAACGGCTGTAGGGTGGGTGGAACCTCGCGG
>JAGLWJ010000475.1 GCA_023133475.1 Phycisphaerae bacterium
CGGAGCGAGGTGGAACCCACCGTTCCGTTCGGTGTCACGATCAAATTCGTTCAGGTGGCCGGCTGTGGTGAGTAGGCACGACAAGAAACCGCATGTTTTTGCGCGAATGAGTCCACCCCCTCCGTTCGTAGAGAGATTGATAGAGGAACTGAGCAGCAAGTTGAAGATTGCCGGGATTGACCCGGTCACCATGGACTTCGAGGCGATTCCCCAGACGAATCTCTATCGGTTCAGTGTGTTGGCTCAGAGTTTCGAGCACGTTAAGCATTCGGAGCGTCAAGACTTGGTCTGGCGAATTGCAAGCGATGTTCTTGGCCGAGACGAACAGCTTTGCGTGAGTATGATTCTAACCCTTACACCGGACGAAGCCGGTGTTGAGAAAAATGTCGATTAGACCCGACCTACTGTGGAGCCAAGCTCATGAGCATATCGCGTCTTGCCGTCATGTTTTTGATAACCCCGTGTTGGCTTGCGGGTTGCGAGAAAACCGCGCCACCGGCGACGCCCGCGACCCAACCGGCTGCCCCAAGCCGGAGTGAACCGTCGCCGCCTACCCCGGAGCAACCATCACCGGCCCCTGTCGGCGATCAGCCTCAACCCGCCGCACCGGATCAGGCCTCTGCGATCGACGACTCCATGCTGGTGGCCCCCACTACGCAGGATCAGCCTACGGCGGACGAACCGAAGCTGGAACTCGTCGAGGAACGTTGGCCTGACGGCACCTTGAAATCCCGGGAGCAGGTCAAGCTCGCTCCCGACGGCAGCACCATACCACATGGGCCTTACCGCTTGTGGCATGAAAACGGCCAACTGAAGACTCAAGGTCAATACGTGGCCGGCAACGGCGAGGGGCTATGGGCCTACTGGCATCCCGACGGGCAGAAGAAAGGCGAAGGGCGATTCCGCAACGACAAAACCCACGGGCAGTGGGTTTACTGGCACAAAAATGGGCAAAAAAGCCAGGAGACAAACTGGGTTGACGGGCTCCGCGAGGGCTTGGAAACCACATGGTTTGAAAACGGGCGGAAGAAAGAGGAACGCCACTGGGTTGCCAACGTGTTGAACGGAACCTACACGACCTGGTACGAAAACGGCCAGAAAGCTGAGATATGGAACCTGGTCGCTGGAAAGGCCCACGGGCGATACATCGCCTTCAACCCCGACGGCAGCGTGCAGGGCGAAGCCATCTTTGAATACGGAACACGAGTATCCGTCCACAGCGAGGTGGAAAATTCGGAGTAGGTAAGAATGGAGAATGGAGAATGGAGAATTGAGAATGCGGGGGTGAAGGAACTACGGCGCGAGAGTGGTTAGCGACACCTCAAAAAAGCACGCGGGGAATAATGCGAATTTGGCGGGTTTCATTCTCCATTCTCAATTCTCCATTCTCCATTCTCCATTCTCAATTTCCCTCAGACCTCAATAATCCTGATACGGTCGTCCACCACCTCTTTTAGAGTTTGCTCTACTATCGTCTTGAGAGTCTGGGCGGCACCCGCACAACCGGCGCAGGCACCGGCGAGGCGGCAGTAGATCAGAGCGTTCTTGATGTCGATGATTTCCAAATCGCCTCCGTCCCTTTGGAGCATGGGGCGGATGTACTCATCCACGGCTCTTTCAACCTGCTTGGCGAACAGGTAAGGCGATAGGGAAGAGTCCTCCGTCAAGGCCCCCTCGCCGGCTTCGCTTATTGCAGGCATGATCTGGGACCGGTCTTTCTCCTTGCCCCACGTTTGGTCGAGAATATCCTGAAGCCCGCCCGGGACGTGATGGCAAGACATACATGCCCCTCCGGCTTTGACGGCATTGGTGATCTCCGGGATGGTCCGCAAGTTGAGTTCCTTGATCTTGCGCTTCAGATAGGGTTCGCTTAGGGAGAAGCACTTGCATACGATACGGCCTTCTTCCTGCTCGTCGGCATGGATGTCAACGCCCAAACGCTCCAGATCGACCCCGCGTTTCCGGGCCCAGTCGAACACGGCGGCTTCAAGGGCCTCCGCCCCCATGACCGAGCAGTGGATTTTCTGCTCGGGCAGCCCGCCGAGGAATTCCACGATGTCCCGGTTTTGGACCTTCAAGGCCTCAATAGGTGTGTAACCGCCCTGCTCGATCAGGGTACAGAGCGCTTCGGAGGCGGCGATGGCTGACGTGCAGCCGAAGGTCAGATACCTGGCTTCGACGATCACGTCCTTCATTGGATCGGTGGGATGCCGCTTGACGCGGAAGGTGAAGCGCAGGGCATCCCCACAGGCGATCGAGCCGTGTTCGCCGAAACCGTCGGGGTTCTCAATTTCCCCCAGGTGAGTTCCCGGCTTGCCATGGACCGCGTCCATGAAGAGTTGTTTGGTTTTTTCGCTGTATTCCCAAGCCATCCATATCCTCCAAAGCGGGATTCCCCAATCAAATCCCGCCGGTACAACCGCAGCATATCACAACCCTAAATAATATAAACCCGTATGCGGAGTAGCCCTCGTAGGTCGGGTCCGCAGACCCGACATCCCCCGGCGGTGCCGTTGGGAATCCCGAACGTCGGGTCTGCGGACCCGACCTACTGAATGTATACATCAATTCAGCGATTTTTGGTGACATCGATGACATCGGCAACCTCCCTTGAACCCAATGCCCCCTTTTTCAAACACAGGATTTCCTTGCATTTTGCAACCCCACAAACTAGCCTGATCAGATAGAGCGTTCACGTTCGGAGAATGCTCGGCAAGTCCACACTGGGGACGGGCAGATACGCATGTTTCGCAAAAGAGGAGAAGAAATCCATGTCCAGGGGAAGAAACATTTTAATGGTTGTGGTCATGCTATGGCTATGGGCTGGGGCCTGGGCGACAAGCAACGTCTGGGGTCAAAGGCAGGCTCTTTATGTCGACGACAGCAGCAGCACCAATAGGCTCAATAATAGGGCCGATTGGGAAAACGCCCCTGTCCATCTCCAGGAGGCCCTGTCCCACGTTAGCGCTAATGAGAGGCAGGGAGAGTATTTCGTCATCACGGGTGAGCCGATCACCGTTCCCGAGGGTGGATTGGGAGGGTTCTACGTGTCTCTTGTTTCGGATCCGGAAGGGACCGTCGAGGTCACGGTGGCCTGGCATGCAGGCGACGTTGATATTAGCGTCCTGTTTGGGGGATCGCTTGAGTTCGATTCATCCAACCACTCGACCCCGCAAGCGGTTGTTCTGGAAGCAGCGGAGGACGTCGATTGGTTCAACGACAGTGCTGTGATCCGCGTCAGCGTGCCTGAGACGTCATCCGAGGACGTGACCGCCACCGAGCAGGACAATGAACCTGTCCCGCCCGTGGTGTTCGTCGATGCCACCGCCGGCGGTGCAAACGACGGGACGAGTTGGGCAGATGCCTTTACCGAGTTGGCCGATGCGTTGAGCGTCGTGGCGGATCGGCCTGGAACCTCGGAAATCCGGGTGGCGGCGGACACATACACGCCTGCGGGTCCGGGCGGCGAGCGAACCGCCACCTTCAGCCTCCTCAACGGTGTGGCCATCTACGGCGGCTTCCCGCCCGGCGGAGGCGTCTGGGAAGATCGCGACCCGGAGATGTACGAGACCATCCTCAGCGGCGACCTCAACAGCGACGACGCGGAGGTCACCGACCCCGCCGACTTGCTGGACGAGCCCACCCGGGCAGAGAACAGCTACCATGTAGTAACCGGCAGCGGAACCGACGAAACCGCCATCCTCGATGGCTTCACCATCACCGCATCACATGCTAACGGGACTTCATGGCCGCACGATCATGGGGGCGGGATGTTGAACGAAACCGGAAGCCCGACAGCGACCAACTGCACGTTCCTCGGAAACACGGCGCATGCCGGCGGCGCCATGGGCAACTACTATGGCGCCGCCCCGGCCGTGACCGATTGCGTGTTTATAGGCAACTCGGCGACATGGGGGGGCGGGATGGAGAACTACGACGACAGCAGCCCGACATTGTCCGACTGCACGTTCAATCTGAACTCCGCCAATAGCGGCGGCGCTGGCATAAGCAACTACAACAGCAACCCCACGCTGGACGACTGCTCGTTCGACGGGAATTCCGCAGGAGACAACGCCGGCGCGATATGGAACGACGGCAGCAGCCCAGCGTTGACCGGGTGTGCTTTCACCGAGAACTCGGCATACGCGGGCGGAGGGATCTATAACGCGAACACCAGCAGCCCTAGCCTAACGGATTGCGCATTCAGTGGAAACTGGGCGGGCTTGGTTGGCGGGGCGATGATGAACCACACTGGTAGCAATCCGACACTGACCGCTTGCACTTTCACCGCTAACTCGGCCGGTGAAGCTGCCGGCGGGATGCACAACGGCGCGAACAGCAGTCCGGTGTTGACCGATTGCTCGTTCACTCAGAACTCGGCGCCATGGCGCGGCGGTGGGATGGATAACTGGGACAACTGCAACCCGACGTTGACGAACTGCGTGTTCACGGCCAACACCACCGAGAATCTCGGCGGTGGGATGTTCAACTGGCAGAGCAACCCGGCGTTGACGACGTGCACATTCAGCAACAACACGGCGGCCTACGGCGGCGGGATGTATAACGACACGGCCAGCAATCCTACGCTGGACAACTGCACGTTCAATCTGAACTCCGCCAATAGCGGCGGCGCTGGCATAAGCAACTACAACAGCAACCCCACGCTGGACGACTGCTCGTTCGACGGGAATTCCACAGGAGACAACGCCGGCGCGATATG
>JAGLWJ010000476.1 GCA_023133475.1 Phycisphaerae bacterium
CACGGCATTGGCGACCTCGGGAGCGAGGGTGAGTATGACCTTGGCCACCTCTTCCTTATGGGCCGCTAACTGCAACACGCGGATGGCTTCCAGCACCATGGTCTCGAGGGTCTTGACCACTCCAGCCCCCCCACAATGCGGGCAGTCCGCATAGATGCTTCGCTTGATCGACGGCCTCTGTCGCTGGCGGGTCATTTCGATCAGCCCGAACTGGCTCATCCGCAGGATACGGGCACGTTCCTTGTGCTTCTTGAGTGCATCGCGCAACGTCCGTTCCACGGCTCGCTTGTGCCGATCCAAACGCATATCGATGAAATCGCAAACCACCAGACCGCCAAGGTCACGCAGACGAAGCTGGCGGGCGATTTCCGGTGCGGCTTCGAGGTTGAGTTGGAAGGCGGTCTCCTCGGCGTCGTCGATCGAGCGGAATCTCCCACTGTTGACGTCAATGGTCACCATGGCTTCGGTGGATTCGATTACCAGTGACCCGCCGGAAGGGAGGGGGACCTGTCGCGAGTTTATCCGCTCGATCTCCTCCTCGATCCCGTATTTGTGGAATATGGGTTCGTGTCCTTTGTAAAGCTCGATGACGTTGTGGCTACGCGGCATGGCGATTTGCATGAACTCGCGTGCCTTTTGGGCGGTTGGTTCGTGATCGACGACGATGCGATCGAAGTCGGTGGTGTACAGGTCGCGGATGGTGCGGATGACCAAATCGGATTCCTGGTACAGCTCCGTCGGGGCCCGCAACTTACGAATCCGGTCCTCGACGATCTTCCACAGGCGCTTCAGGTAGTTCAGGTCTCGCTGCAAGTCCCGTTTGGTGCGGTCCAATCCGGCGGTCCGCAGAATGAAGCCCATCCCCCCAGGGAGGGTCAATTCTCCCAGAATCCCGCGCATTTTGCGTCGGGCATCATCGTCTTCGATCTTGCGTGACACTCCCAGGCGGTCCATGCCCGGCATCATCACCAGGTACCTTCCGGGGATGGAGAGGTATGTAGTCAGCGTCGGGCCTTTGGTGCCGACGCCTTCCTTGGTGATCTGAACGATGACCTCCTGCCCACGGCGGAAGCAGCGTTGGATGGGAGGTCGGTCGCGGCGGGGCACTTTCTTGCCGACGTTCTCCGGTTCATTCCGCCCGTCGGGGAAGTAGTGCGGCTGCACGTCGGAAATGTGCAGAAAGCCGTTTTTAGCCAGCCCGAAATCGATGAACGCCGCCTGAATACTCGGCTCGACATTGGTCACCCGCCCCTTGTAGATGTTGCCCACATGCGACTCGGTGCTTTGACGTTCCATGTGCAACTCTTCCAGGCGCCCCTCGTGAAGAATCGCAACGCGGCATTCATCGCCGGCAGAGACGTTGATGATCATTTCACGACCTGTGGGCGCACTCTTGGCGTGGGCTTTGGCTGCTTGATTGGCGGTGCCTGCGGGCTTCGCGGCGGGTTTGGCGGCGGGCTTGGCTTGAGGTGCTTGCTCCGGGGTCTTCTTCGTCGAGTTATCGGCCACAGCGGGTTTGGCTGGTGGGCTATCTTTTGCCGGGTCGATTTGCCGGGGCTTTCGGGGTCTCCGGGATCGTTTTGGATGTGTGGGGACCGGCGGCGTGGTGGTATCCGTCGACGCAGTGGCATCAGCCTTGTCCGGAGCAGCGTTAGGCAAGTTCCGGCCGACGGGGGCGTGAGCCTGAACCTGAGGGGCTGACGGGCTTGGGGGCACCTCGGGGGGGGTGGTGCTCTTTTCCGGCAGCGCTTCGGGTGTGTTCGGAGTGTCGCTGGAAGGAGTCCCGTTTTCCCCACCTTCACGGTGCGGTGGGCTCTTGGGTTTGCCGCGACGTCTCCGCCCGCTACGCCGAGAACTCCCGGTATTTGCGGGGGGTTTGGCTTCGTGCGGAGCGGGGGCGCCCGAGTCTCCCGGGGAAGCCGTGCTTCGCCCCTCATCCGCGGCGATCCTTCGCCCGACTACTTCGGGTGCGCTCTTCTCTGCCGGTTGTTCTTCGGCAGATGCGGGCCTGTTGCCTATTGCCTGTTGCCTGTTGC
>JAGLWJ010000477.1 GCA_023133475.1 Phycisphaerae bacterium
CCTCCTTGTGCATCTTATCCGTAGCCTCGCAATACAACTCCCGACGCAGGTTCGACAGCTTCTCGTTGAAAAGCTTGATCACGTGGAAGTGCTCCGCGGTGAAATATCCGGGCTAGCGTAAGCCTGTCGTATTAAGCGGATGGAGTGCTGTTCAATGCAGTTTAAGTCAACAGCGATCACCGTGCTTCTCCATTCTCAATTCCTCTCGGCGGTGAATTAGATGCGATTGCCCTACCTTTTCTCCGCCAGGGCGGCGCGGCTTCGCCGGATTCTTGGGTGGTCAATGATCTCAAAGCCGGCCTCTTGGGCGGCGGTTTCCTCCTGTTTGAATCCTTCGGCGGTTATGTGGCCTCTGGGCTCGATGAAGAGGAATCTACCCCCACTCCTGAGCATGGCGTAAACCTGCATCATGAAAGAGGGCACCTCGGGCACCTCATGCACCACATAAGGGGCTATGACAAGATCGACCAGACCAGCGAGGTCCTCCATGCCGAGGGTATCGCTACCACAGACCCGTGTCTCGATCCGGTCTGCCAGTCCGGCTTTTGCGACGCGGCGACGAAGCGTTTCGATCATTCGCGGTTGCACATCCACGGCGATCACCCGCCCCTGTGGGCCAACCAGTTTGGGCAAAGCCAGGGTGAAGAATCCCATCGCGCATCCGATGTCCACGACGGTCATGCCCTCACGAACGTGCTGCCTCAGAATCTTCCGCGGGTTTTGAAGCAGTTTTCTCAAGGGATTAGCAAGGATATAGCCCACCCAGAAGGGGCAAACGTGATCAGCCATGACGTCCGTCTCCTTTCGCCGTCGATTAGCCGGCGTTTCTCACACCACAAATGTAGGGCGGGTTCCACCCGCCGCACCATGCTGCGGGTCACCGCTAAACACCCCGGCACTGTTCCGACCACCCCATTCTCAATTCTCAATTCTCAATTCTCCGGGTTCCACACTAATGCCACCAGTCGTTGATCGGTGCGTAGTGGTGCGTCGACGTCCGGGGGGCACTGTATGGAATCGTCCGGTTGCTCGATGGCGATGATCTGAACTCCAAAGTTCTTGCGGAAGTCGGCTTCACGAAGCGACTTGCCCACCGCCTGGAGCGGCACCAGCAGACGCTGGATTTCGTGCTTGCGAGTCGGTGCCAGACCGGTCACCAACTCCTGCAACTGCCCTTCGCGCTCGATGGCAGCCAAGCCGTGATGCTCGCGCAGCACCGACCGTTGCATCTCTTCAACCTGCCGGCGGATGGCTTTGAACACCCGCTCGCGCGTCAACATGCCCAACCAGCGCCGGTTGGCATCGCGTGACACCACCGGCAGAACGTCCTGATGCCCACGGCGAAACTCATTGAGCACCTCGTAAACGCTTTCATCCGGATAGGCGGTGGAGGGGCATTCGGTCATCATGTCCACGGCGATGACCACCTCCGCCAGCCCCGGTTCATCCATCACCCGGCGAATATCCGCCGTGGAGATCAAGCCCAGCAGCTTATCATCACGAACCACTGCGAACGTCGGCTGGGTTCCATACTGCACCCGCTCGACCAGTTCTGCCAGGGAGGTGTCCGCAGCCACGGTCGAGGCCCAGTCGGGCTCGACCAACTGCTCCACACGCCACGACTCGAGCATGTGCACGATCGCGTCGCCGGCATGAGCCGGCGATTCCGCCGAACCACGCACCTGCTCGTGATTCAACCCCCACCGCCGCCCCACCACATACGCACTTACACACACCACCATCAACGGCACAATAAGCCCGTAGCTACCGGTCATCTCGGTTACCATGACGATGGCAGCCAGAGGCGTTCGCATACTGGCTGCCAGCACACCGCCCATCCCCACCGGAATCAGGGCTTGACGCAAACCTTCGGGAAAGGTGCCTGGATAAGCCGCCTCACACAGGGCGCCCAGAAACGCACCCACCGCACCACCGATGAATACCGCCGGACCCAACACCCCGCCCGAAGCGCCACTGCCGACGGTCAGCCCGGTGGCTATGCACTTGGTCAAGACTACTCCGGCGAACATCGCCGCCCACCACCACCAGTTGATTGCGCCCTCATCGCCGAAAAAATGCGGGGCAGCCGAAGGAACGCTCATGGCGTTTTGAACGAAACGATATTGCCCATCCATGATCTGGGGCAACAGGCAGGCCAACACCCCGGTGGCTAACCCACCGATCGTCGGCGCAAACCAACGCGGAAGACGTGACCAGGGCAACCAGCGCTTCTCAACCATTCTCATGCAATTACTGAAAAAGATGCTCACCACACCGCACAGCAGACCCAGCAACGCATACGGAATCAGTTCGATCGGCGAGGTGAACCTGAGCGCTGCCGCCCCGTGCAACATGTGCCCCTCGAAACCCCAGAACAACATGAAGGCTGAGTAGCCCATCACCGACGACACCACCGACGGCACGATGGCATCAGCCTCGAATTCCGGCTGGCGATAGAGAATGCTGGCTGCAAACAGAGCGCCGCCCAGGGGGCACTGAAAAATGGCACCGATGCCCGCCCCGCAACCGGCGATCAAGAGGATGCGTCGCTCGCGTGGGGTGACCCCGAAGATTCGCCCGAAGGTTGACCCGATCGCCGCCCCAAGTGCCGCGATAGGCCCTTCCGGCCCCGCCGACCCGCCGCACGCGATGACCCAGACGGCAGCCACCCCCTTGACCAGTGGGCCTTTCAGTCGTAGACGCCCCATGTCGCGGTGAAACGCTCGCACCAGCACGTCAGTGCCGTGACCGACTGCCTCGGGGCACAACAGGCGGACCGCGATGCCTGACACCAATCCCCCCAGTGCCGGCAGTAGTAATACGCCCCAGTGAAACTTGAACACCCCAGCGGCGCCGAGATGAGTGAAGCTACCAGCCAGAAACTGCGACCCGACGGTCAACCCCCCCTTAAACGCCGCAGCCGCCAACCCTCCGGCAATACCCGCCAGGACACCGAGCAGCAAAAGTCGGCCCCATCGGGGCACTCTTGCGGAAAGCTGGGCTATGATTCTGCGCACGTTCCAAACCATCTCCGAAATGTTGGCTTTGCTGTGGAAAAACCTCACGCAGAGTTTCCTGTAGGGCGGGTTTTACCCGCCTTCCTGGCATAGTGCGTTGAGTCTCTTGTAGGGTGGGTGGAGCTTCGCGAAGCGAAGCGGAACCCACCGCAGCAGTGGTTGGTGGGTTCCACCTCGCTCCGCGAGGTTCCACCCATCCTACATCTGTCCCGTTAGAGTAGGGCAGCAACTGCGATTGTAAAGGCTGACTCTCGGGCTACAATTGGCGGGCGATACCATAATGGGATCGCAGGGGTGGGGAAGCCCTACGAGGATGACGCACCGATTAGGTTGGAGCACCAGCCGTGCAAAATCAGATGTTTCACGTTTTTCGCAACTCGCCGTTAGGGCGGGAGAATCTTTTGCAGGCAGCCTACTTCTGCGGGCATCAGTTCGGTCTGTCCCTGGCAATTCGCATCCCCACTCACACGCGGTTTCTGATGCGCTTCGAGAGCGGGGAGGTGACCGGCACTCTGGATCACTCTTACGTGCAGTATCCCGAAACCGCTCAGGCTCATGCCGAAGAGATTCTGTCCGGTTTCAAGGTCAAGTATTCGTTCTACGCGCCCGACGAGTTGGCCGGCGGCGGCCTTCCCCTGATCCCGGTTGACTGGGGGATAATGTCCTGCCCGCGGGTGATCAGCGAGCAGACCAGCCGCATCGGGCTGGGGCACATAGGCCCCAAGGTTCGCGGCATCGCCAAGCACGCTCCGTTCCCCATATTCATCCCCTGCCTGGCGTATAAGCCGTGGAACCGGGTATCAATCTTCTTTGGAGGATCACGGCTTGGCACTATCGCGGTCAAGGAAGGCATTGGCATTGCGCGTCTGGCTCGGGTGCCGTTTGTCGTGTACACACATTTGGACGGCACTACGCGGCAGGAGTGTGAGCAGGCCCTCGCTGAAGCCGACCTGCTCAGCGATGTCCGCGCCGGGGACGGAAGCTGGCAGTTGTTCCAAAGCGGAGTATTTGAGGAAAATCTCTACGTCGTGCCACACGACAGTCTGGTGGTAGTCGGAGCCGCCGGTCATCGCTTGATGGCCGAACTCATCTTCGGGAGCAAGTTGGAAACCATCCAGGCGATCCTGCCCAACCCCCTCGTCGTGGTTGGCCCGAATTGCCGTGCCCGCCCGGAACTGGGTCCGCAACCGGCGATTGACCAAACACCGCAAGCCCCGATACCATAGTAACAACAAAAGCGCCGGTAGCTCAGTCGGATAGAGCACTGGATTTCTAATCCAGCGGTCGCAGGTTCGAGTCCTGCCCGGCGCGGTCCCGAACAAAGGGCCGCAGGTAAACCGTCAACATCAGGCATTCCGTCGCGCTAGGCCCGGCATTTATGCCGGGTATTGGAGTGGTTGCCTTTGCCCCCCCGTTCCGCCTTCTCACCCGGCATAAATGCCGGGCCTAGCGCAAGCACGACCGATCATGTT
>JAGLWJ010000478.1 GCA_023133475.1 Phycisphaerae bacterium
AATTGAGAATGGAGAATGTGGGCGCTCGCAACGGCGCCGGGGTATTTAGCGGCGACAAGTTGTAGGGCGGGTTCTACCCGCCTTCGCGGCACGGATCGGCGGGTGGAACCCGCCCTACTGAATGTATACAAATCGGCTGGAACTCGGTACTCTCAAGTCACTAACTTGGATGAATATACCCCGTGTGCGTTGCGAATCCTCACCGCCAAGACCGCGAACCCATCATCCCCGGCAAGGGAAGCACCGCCCTGACCGTCGCCCCGGACTGGCAGGCAGTGCTGGTGTCAAACGGCTGGGAAGACCTGGACGACATCTTCAGCCTGGTGAACGACGCAAGCCTCTCGAAACCGGGGCTGCCGCACTGGCGCGAGCGAATCCGCACCACACTGACAGATGCCGGGCGAGAAGTCACCGTCTACGTCAAGCGTTTTCATAACGTGCCTTTATCGCAACAGATCAGACGCTGGTGGAGCGGCGATCCCGGGCATGCCACCGCCTGGGCAGAGTGGGCGTGGTTGTGGGAACTGGGGCGGGCCGGCATTTCCGCGGCAGAGCCGATCGCCTATGGTGAAGAGATGACCGGCTGGTGGGAGCACCGCAGTGCGGTGGTGATGGGAGCGGTCGGCGGCGTCTCACTCGAACGCTGGTGCACAGAGCATGACGAGCCTTTCCCCGAGGCATTGCCCGACGCTCTGGCAGAGTTGGTGGCTCGCTTTCACGGTTTGGGGATCGCGCACCGCGACCTGTACCTGTCACACATTTTTGGGGAGAGGCTGGACACCGCCACCCCACAACTGTCCATTATCGATTTGCAGCGGGTGGTGCGTTTGGGCCGGCGTCGGCGGCGTTGGATCGTCAAGGACCTGGCAGCCTTGAACTATTCGACTCCTCCAACGGCGTTGTCGGTGCGGGGCCGGTTGCGTTGGCTGAAGCGGTATGTGCAATTGTGCGAGAAGGGCGACGTGCGGAAATGCCCACGATCATTTAGACTGAGGCGGCAGGATCGTGTGCTGCTACGGCGGATTCTTGGGAGGGCTGAGCAGATGCGGCGGCATGATGCACGCAGGGGTCGGCTGTAGGGCGGGTTTTACCCGCCTTCCTGGCTGCACAGCAGTATTCTGTAGGGTGGGTGGAGCTTTGCGAAGCGAAACCCACCGCACTGGTTGGTGGGTTCCACCTTGCTCCACAAGGTTCCACCCACCCTACGTTGGCGACGGAAGTTTTCGATGAAAACGGCTCTGGTTATCGAGTGGATCGACGCATGGCGTGGTGGGGCGGAAACGTCCACCGAACAGTTTATACGCCATCTGCTACAGCGGGGAGTGGAATTGACCGTCTTCACCCGTAGCCGTCCCTCGCCCACTCCCGACTTGCGGGTGTGCACCATCCCCACCTCGACTCCGGCACGGTCGCAACGCACCAGGCGGTTTGCTCAACGTGCCGCCGCCGCCGTCCGTGCGGAACAGTTTGACATCGTTCACGCGATTTCCCCGTGCCTGGTCGCGGATGTCTACGAGCCGCGTGGCGGCACGGTGGCTGAAACCGTACTGAGGAACCTGGCCACCCGTCAGCCGGGCTTGAGGCGGGAGCTTAAACGAGCCGCCAACAAGTTCAATCTCAAGCAGCGGGTGATGCTGAAGTTCGAGCGGCGTCTGCTCGGCGGGGAACACAAACCGATGGTGATCGCCCTGTCGGACTACGTGGTGCGCCAACTGCGCCAACACTATGATTACCCATCAGCCTATATTCGCAAAGTCTTCAACGGGGTCGATCCGGATCGCACCGAACACTCCGCCCGGCAAAAGGATCGTGCGGATATCCGAGAGTTATACCATATCCGCCAGGACGATTACCTGGTGATTATGGTGGCGCACAACTTCAGGCTGAAGGGAGTACGCCGTTGGCTGGAGGCTTTCAGGATTCTGGCGGAGGGCACCGATTTGCCGTTGCGTTCATTGGTGATCGGGAGAGACGCCTCGATGCTATGGGAGCGGCTGGTCGCCCGTGAGGGCCTGTCCGAGCGTATCCAGTTCACCGGGCCGACACGCCGGGTCTTGGCTTTTCTTCACGCCGCGGACGTTCTGGTCCACCCCACCTATTACGACCCGTGCAGTCGCGTGGTGCTCGAAGCCATGGCTGTCGGTTTGCCGGTGATCACCACCCGCTATGATGGCGCCTCTGAGATAGTCGAGGATGGCGTGAACGGGTTTGTGCTGGAGGAGGCAGACTGTGTTCGTACTCTGGTGGACAGGGTGGTGCATTTGGCGGATGCGGAGGTTCGTGCCGGCATGAGAGTTGAGGCACTCAAGGCGGCGGACCGGGTGAGTATGAAGCAGCATGCCGAGGGCGTGTATCAGGTCTACCAGGAGGTGCTTGAAGCCAGGTGAACATGTTTACGTCCGTGCCGTCCATTGTGTTATTGGCTGTTGTGGGTGCCTACTTGTTGGGCAGCATTCCGTTTGGGCTGTTGGTGGCAAAGGTCTGCGGGGTGGACATCCGCACGGTGGGCAGCAGGAACATCGGAGCCACCAATGTCAGCCGAACTCTAGGCCGTCCTTGGGGCATGTTGGTTTTTTTCCTGGACGTGCTTAAAGGGCTGCTGCCTACGCTGATTGCCGGTTTGGCTCTCGCGGAGGCGGGGGGCGAGTCGGGCATATCCCAGGCATGGCGAAACATTTGTGTGCTGGCGGTGGGAATCACGGCGGTGCTGGGGCACAATTACCCGGTTTTTCTGGGTTTTCGTGGGGGCAAGGGAGTCGCCACCACGTTGGGAATAGCGTTGGGGGTCTATCCGGAGCTGACCTGTGCAGCCCTGGCAGCTTTTGGTGTGTGGGTGGTAGTGACCCTGATCAGCCGCTATGTGTCGGTGGGGTCGATGTGTGCGGCGGTTGCGTTCCCGCTGGTCTTGGTGTTGGTTTTCGGGCGACAAGAGGGGTTCCTGGCCAATTCCTGGCCGCTGGTTGTTTGCAGCAGTTTGCTGGCGGTCATGATCATCTACCGGCATCGCAAGAACATTCTCCGCCTGCGTGAGGGGACGGAACAGAAAATCGGCAAGCCAGGCAAGTGAACCCGTGGTGTAAAGGCAAGAGCCAACAAGGCAACAAGGCAGATGTAGGGCGGGTTCCACCCGCCGCGAGCACGGCGAATCCTACTTCCGCTTCATCACAACGCCCGGCATAGAGCCGACCAATAACATTGCAGAGCAGGCCATTCGTTTTGTAGTGATCGATCGGTATATTACGCAAGGCACTCGTAGTGAGAATGGTTGCCAGTGGTGCGAGCGCACTTGGACGGTGCTGGCCACCTGTGCCCGCCAGGGCCGCTCAGCCTTCGAGTTCCTGCACGATGCGGTCCGAGCCTACCTCACCGGCCAACCGACTCCCACCCTTTTGCTGGATTCCTCTTGACAATCTCCCCGTGAACGGTTACGAAAGGATGAATGGCCTGCGTCTTGAGATGCGGGAGATTGATTTCGTACCGTGAAAAAGAGGTGTTTCAATGAACCGCACATTTTTGTCACTTGTTACCGTACTGTTGTTTGCCGCAACGCTTTTCTTGTCGCCTGGATGCGACATAAGCATCGACCCGCCGAACGTCGACCCGCCCACGCCCACGCCCAGAGAGGTCCCGATCGCCGACGCCGGGGTGGACAAGACGGTCGATGTCGGTAGCAGCGTGACCTTAAGTGGCGCCAACAGCTCCGACTCCGACGGCGATCCACTCACCTACCATTGGGAGCAGACAGGAGGACCAACCGTGACCCTGGAGGGCGGCAATACCATGGTTGCTACCTTCATGGCCAACGAAGAGGGGACCTACGACTTTTCCCTCACGGTCAATGACGACCGACGCGGCTCGGACACCGATACCGTGCGGATCGAGGCAGTGAGAGGGTCAGGAGAGGGTCAGCCACCCGTTCCGGAGGCGGGGGCAGACCGCCAGGTGAGAGAGAACCACGAGGTTCAGCTTGACGGTCGGGCGTCGTACGATCTAGACGGCACCAATGACATCGTGATCTACGAGTGGCGGCAATTGGCCGGTCCCGAGGTCACCCTCTACGATGCCAACACCGCCACGCCCACTTTCACCGCCCCTGAGGTCGACGAACCGACGGAGCTTATTTTTGAGCTCTACGTCGAGGACAACGCGACCCTGTGGAGCACCGATGCGGTAATCATCACCGTGCTTCCCATCGGCAGCGGTGGTAGTGGTGGCATGCTGGATCAGTACAATCTGGCCGTGGTCGTAGTAGGCCAGGGCAGTGTGGAGCCTGATGGCGGAGCCTACGATGCCGGCACCATCGTTACTCTCACGGCTACGCCCGCCGCCGGCTGGGAGTTCGATTGCTGGGAAGAGGACCTCACCGTCTGCGACAACCCGGCCAGCCTCGAGATGGACAGCAACAAGTTCGTGGTGGCTTCGTTCACGCGCATTCAGTACACGTTGAGCATGTCGGTAGAAGGAGGCGGAGACACCGACCCGGCTGTCGGCCAACGTACCTACAACGCCGGTGACCAGGTAACCATCACCGCCACGCCGGATGAAGGCTGCCAGGAGTCGTATTTTCAAGAGTGGTCCGGCGATGCCTCGGGGTCAACCAATCCCCTGACCATCACTATGGACAGCCATAAGGACATCACCGCTATCTTCGACGCAAACAACCACGCGCCCATCGCCGACGATCAGGAGGTAAGCACGGACCTTAACGCCACTGTCAACATCACGCTCACCGGGGACGATCCGGACGGGGATGAGCTTGACTTTTTCATCATTGAGCCCCCCAGTTCTGGACATCTGCTTGAGACCGAGCTACCGCTGGTGACCTACATTCCGAACAATGACTTTGAGGGGACGGACACCTTCCGCTTCCAGGTGACCGACGGCTGCTTCGACAGCGACGAAGCTACCGTCACCATCTACGTGGGCGTGGCATGCGTGGAAGAAGGTGGCCAGTGCGTTGAGAACGCCGACTGCTGCACGGACCTGGAATGCGTGGATGGCGTCTGCGAGGCTCCCGAGCAGTGCGCAGCAGAAGGTGAAGATTGCGACGCCGACGCCGACTGCTGTGCGGGCCTGATTTGCGGTGAGCAAGGCGAGTGCGTGCCGACCACCGAGTGCGAGACCGACGACGATTGCGACGACAACCTGTTCTGCAACGGCGCCGAGACGTGCGTGGATGGTCAGTGCCAGGCAGGCGCTGCCCCTTGCGCCCCCGGCCAGACCTGCGACGAAGAGAACGACGTATGCCTGACGGGTGGCAACGACGACACGCTGCACTCCGGGGAAATGGTTTCCGGGTGTATCGATGCTCCCTCGGACCAGAACACTTGGCTTTTCTCGGGCACGGCCGGGGAGCGTGTTCGGATTCTCGTCACGAAAATCTCCGGGGACATGATACCCTGCGTCTACTTGTATCCTCCGGGCGGTGGCTCTGCGGAGGCTTCTGCCGGCTGTTGGATACATGACACTGCGACGATCGACTGGCAACTCTCCGCCACCGGGCAGTACACGATTGTTGTTCAGGACAACGGTGCCGATGACATGGGATGCTACAATCTTGCGTTTATAAACCTCTCAGATACGCTTACCAGTGCCCTCGACCCGGACGGGGGCCCAATCAGCTCGGGTGAAACCGTTAGTGCTCAGATCAACGCCGCCTCAGACATGGATGGCTTTACCTTCTCGGCTGTAGCTGCTCAGCATGTTCGGATCGTCGTCACGAAGACCTCCGGGGACATGATACCCTGCGTCTACTTGTATCCTCCGGGTGGCGGCTCTGCGGAGGCTTCTGCCGGCTGTTGGATACATGACACTGCGACGATCGACCGGCAACTCTCCGCCACCGGGCAGTACACGATTCTTGTTGAGGACAACGGTGCCAATGATGCCGGCGGGTACAACCTGACGCTGCAGCAGTTTTGAGGTTTCGAAACGGGCCGGCCACGAGGAGGGTTGGGGGATCACCTTGGTTCCCCAGCCGTCGTGCGGCCATTGTTGAAAATCGAACCAACAGAAAAAAGGGGGCAGAAGCGAATGGCACTGCCGCCTGTTTTACAAGGACTTACGGCGATTTTGCCCGTTTCTCCGTGGTAAACATTCAGTGAACCCATGGCAGGTTCGGATCAACTACCGAGCGCAGGGCCACGCAAGCGTGGTCGGGGCGTCTGACACCACTGTACCGCCGGCTTCCAGCCGGCAGGATGCCGGCGGTACAACAGGCTGGACGGGTTTACTGAATGTTTACTCTCCGTGAGTAGTGCGGCGCTGCTGTACGAATAATGTACGGGCACTGGAGGTGTGATATGAGGAGAAGGCGACCCGCTTGCGTTTCGCTGTCCAGCTTCGCGGACACTGGCGATGTCCTGCCGATGCTGGTTGTGCTCATGGCCATGATCAGCAGCGCCGGGTGCGATCCGCAAATGCCGGGGGCTTTGGATGTGATAGCTGACATGGGTGAGAGTGGACAAAGTCTGCCAGAAGCGACCGAATTCATACTGTATACGAATCCTTCAGATTCGCTTGTGCTCAAGGCGTTTACGGCAGAAGGTAGCGTCTTTGAGGTCTATGGCGAGAAGGACGCCGAAGGGCTCGCTACAAGGCTGACCGGCATTAAATGCCAGCTGCCAGACCTTGCAGGCACGAATGAGGGCATCTGGCTCTTGTACGACGATAACTCGCGGCTTCGTGAGATAGTGAGTGACGACGGAACAGAGATCCGATTCGACTGGCAGGGTGAGACCGAGGCAATCATAGCTATTGTATTTGCCGATGGCTCGATTGGTGAAGAAGTCCTGTACGATTTCGCTGGCACTAGTCCGGCGCATAGCGCCAAGGGAGAAAGCATCTTGGCTCGCCGTACGCCAGGGACGGAGAGCTACGGTGGGACTACGGTAGGAACAGCGTTTGACGGTGAAGCGGTACAGAGTTGGCCCAGACAGCAGAAGGTCGACTTGAGTATGGCTGCTTGGGCAACCGATACGTCCCCAGTCCTCGTGGCCGTTTCCCAGTGTGGAGAACCCGTGGACGGGGCAGATGTCTCCGTCCATGTTCTGAGCGAAGACCCGATTTTTCGGAGGACATACCGGGCGAAACCAACTGGGACACTAGGCTTGTACACCGCCTCCTTGCCTACGGATGCTTCCACGCCAGGAGTAAGAACAAACGAGATCTGCCAGTCGGTGTCGAGTTTTCTGCACCTCTGTTTCGCAGTCGAAGCCCAGATGATATTGTGTGAGATCCTAGCCGCAGCGTTCGAAACCCGAGCTCCGGTTGTATCTGAAGTCTGTCAAAGGGTTTTCAGGGCACACGAGGAGTATTGTGACACGTTTGAAGACCTCTCGTGCAACGACCTTGGGGAGTTCATCGATACCCACTGGCCGGAACTGATACAGCTCCAAGCTCGGGCACGGATCCCAGGCAAGGCGTGGTACGATGGTGAAGTTATAGACGCCCGGGTAACGGGCCCATATCCACTTCTGACGGTAAGCGCGGACGCATTGGACATTGTCAATGAGTTACCCACTGGAAGCATCGCCAATAAGCGACCCACGATTGGGGCGCATGTCCTTATGTGCGCAAGCGACGCCAACATTAACCTATCCTCGATCGAGATGACTGTGGACGGATCGCCCGTGGCTTTTACGGTGACAGGGGACAATCCCGAATTCCCGCATGTCTCCTACACGCCGTCTGCTGACCTGATTACAGGTGGGCATACGGTGAGCTTGAGTGCGACACTCGAGGATGGGACCACAGAAACGAAAAAGACATGGTCCTTCACCATCGGGGAGGATAACTGTGAGCAATTGATACAACTTGCCCTCAATTATCAAAGCGAACAAGAGGCCCTTGTTGCCGATTACATGAGTCATTACCCAAACGCGACAGTGGCACAGGGTGAAGCGTTCTCTGCACAAGTAACAGGGTTACAGTGCCAGATGATGCACATTTTCAAAGAGCTAGTGGCAAAGGGATGCACGCTATCAGATCCTGCGACCCTTGCTCTGGCCGAACAGATGCTGGTGGTTATGGAACAAAACCTATGTGAGTGAGGGGTCCTGCGAGATCTTTCGGGAAAGACAAAGCGTAAACGAACAAGGGAGAAGAGCCGGCCAGGTTGGATGCGGTTCGCCGCGCTTGTGCCGTATGGGGGGAGCGAAGATCGTTTGCGCCGGGCTTGAGGCCGCCACACGGAACGGATGCCGAAACCTGTTGTATGGGCATTGATTTACGTGTTGAGCGCTGAAATCGGGGGACACCATACCTATTTCTTGACATGCGGTCAAGCGTACCCTACGGTGGCGCGATGCCTCGGATACCACGCGTTGTTGTTCCCGGTCATCCGTATCACCTCACGCAGCGGGGAAACCGTTGCCGGCAGACGTTTTTCCGTGAAGGCGACTACTTGACGGGTGGCCCATCGCTTTAGCGGTGGGGGACACGAATAGTCCGCCGATTCGCGTCCCCCACGGCTAAAGCCATGGGCCACCCAACCATCGGTCGTAGTCGTAGGGCGGGTTCCACCCGCCATGCTGTGCCACAAAGGCGGGTAGAACCCGCCCTACAGAGGAAGGAGTTTGACGTGCCCAAATATTCCACACACGTTTGTTTACCTGGTTTCGCTCTGGCGGTAATGATGGGTTTTATCGTCGCTCCCCTTTGTGCGTGGGCGCAGGTTCCGATGCGAGGACCGGTCAAAACCTGGGTGTTCTTCACCGACAAAGGGATCGATTCCGCAACCGAATACCGGGCGGCAATCAGGCAAGTAGCCCAGTCGTACAACGAGCGTGCCAAGCAGCGGCGGATGCTCCGCGGTGCCAATGTGGCACGCGGGGGCGAGTTGTTCGGCGAGTACGACCTGCCCGTCGTTGTGGATTATGTGGATGCGGTGACGGCAACCGGAGCACGCGTGCACGTCACCAGCCGTTGGCTCAACGCCGTCAGCGTGTGGGCTACCAAGCCGCAGCTTGATCGGATCGCCCGGCTGCCATTCGTAACGAAGTTGCAACTTGTTGCCCGGTCACGGCGGGTCGAGCCGATGGGCGTGCGGGAATTGGGCGCCGGACCATTCCCCGTCAGCCACCCGGACGGCTCCCGTGGTCGCCTCGACTATGGCCTGTCCACGGGCCAGCTTGCCCAGATTGATCTGATCGCGCTGCATGAGGCGGGCTTCACCGGCGACGGTGTGGTCATTGGCATTCTGGACACCGGCTTCCGCCGCACCCACGAAGCCTTCAACGAGCCGGGCTACGTCGTCAACGTGGTGGCAGAGTGGGACTTCGTCGACAATGACCCCGACGCCGGAATGGAACCGGATGACCACGTCAGCCAACACCGCCACGGAACGTTGATTCTCGGCTGCCTGGGCGCGTATAAGCCGGGATCGCTGATCGGCGGAGCCTACAACGCCTCGTTCATCCTCTGCAAGACCGAGGACATCGCCGGCGAATACCCAGCCGAAGAAGACAACTTCGTCGCCGGCCTGGAGTTCATCGAAGCCAACGGCGGCGACGTGTCCACCGCCTCGCTGGGCTATATCGACTGGTACAACCAGGGCGACTTCGACGGGCGGACGGCGGTCACCACCATCGCGGTGAACATCTCCACCATGCTCGGCGTACACCACTGCAACGCAGCCGGAAACGAGTCTCACGATTCCGACCCCGCCACTTCGAGCCTGATCGCCCCGGCGGACGCCTTGTGGGGAATCACTTGTGGTGCGGTGGATAGTGATGGCGTCATCGCCGGTTTCAGTTCCGATGGCCCGACGGCTGACGGGCGGGTCAAGCCCGAACTGCTCGCCTGCGGGTCCGGGACCCACACCGTCTCACCATCCACCGACACCGAGTACGCTATCGCCTCCGGCACCTCGCTCTCGACCCCACTGGTGGCTTCGGCGGTGGCGTGCCTGATCCAAGCCAGACCCTACTGGACGGTCGAGCAGATGCGCGAAAACCTGTTCCACACCGCCGACTACTACGTAGCCAACGGCACCTACGATCCGCTTTACGTGCTCGGGTACGGGATCGTCGACGCACTTGCCGCCTACTCGTTTTGCCCGGACGCCGGGACCATCGAACTCGACAGGGATAAGTACACCTGCCAGACCACGGTGCGGATCACGGTGATGGATTGTGGGCTGAACTTCGACGACCATGCAATCGACGCCGTGCAGGTGACGATCGCTTCCGATTCGGAGCCGGGCGGCGAGACAATCCTGCTCACCGAGACGCAAGCCGACTCGGCACAGTTCAGCGGCTCAATCAATTTGAGCCTGACCGACGCGCCGGGCGTGCTGCTTGTGGCTGAGGGGGGCACGATCACCGCCACCTACATCGACGAGGACGATGGTGCGGGTGGGTGCAATGTCGAGGTGACGGATACTGCCGTCGTGGATTGCCACCCTCCGGTAATCTCCAACGTCCGGACGACCGATGTTCAGCCGCTCAGGGTGAAGGTGGCCTTCGACGCGGACGAGCCGGTTCGTGGTATCGTGCAGTATGGCCTGTCTTGCAACGATCTGGATGAAACGGTTTCGGGCATTGACTACACCACTGCACCGGTGGTGGATGTCTTGTGCCTCGAAGATGACACGACCTACTTCTACGCGGTCGAAGCGGAGGATCAGGCTAGCAACTCGACCACCGACGACAACGGCGGAGCATGCTACAGCTTCACCACCCCGAACATCCCCGAGTTGTTCACCGAGTTGTTCGGCAACGACATCTTCCACGACCTGGGCCATCTGAGCCTGACATTCACACCCGACGGTTCGAGCGATTACTACGCCGGCTGCGTTGTGGAAATCGCCGCTCTGCCGACCGACCCCAGCGGTGGGACGGCTATCCCACTCTCAGACGACGACTACCAATACGTGAACCTCAACAGTGACGAGACGGTTTTGCTCTACGGTATCAGCTCCAACGGGTTTTACGTCGGTGCGAACGGCTACGTCACTTTCACTGCCGGCGATACCGATAATACCTCGTCCTTCGAGAATCACTTCAACATGCCGCGGATATCGGGTCTGTTCCACAACCTCGATCCGTCAGCCGGCGGATCTGTGAGCTGGAAGCAACTGCCCGACCGGGCGGTAGTGACCTACCAGGACGTGCCCGAGCACGGCAGCACCGAGCCAAACACCTTCCAGATCGAGATGTTCTTCGACGAGACAATCACGATCAGTTGCCTGGGCATCTCGACAGACTTCGGCCTTGTCGGCTTGTCCGAGGGTAACGGGTACAACCCGGAGACGTTCATCGAGACCAACCTGTCGGCGCTCGACGCCTGTGGGCCCAGACCTCCAAGCGCCGGGAGTGACAGCGTTTCCACGCCAGCCAACACGCCGCTAACCATCACGCTCGTCGCAGCCGACGACGGCCTGCCCGATCCGCCCGCAGCCTTAACCTATACCATCCTCTCGCTGCCTGCCAACGGCACACTCAGCGACCCAGGCGCCGATGTGATCAGCAGCGTGCCCTATACGCTGGTAGGCGGCGGCAACGAGGTCATCTACACGCCGGATTGGTGGGCCATTGGCCAGGACGGCTTCACATTCAAAGCCAACGACGGCGGCACATCGCCGACAGGGGGCGATTCCAATGTGGCTACGATTTCCATCGAAGTCACCCTCCAGGCCCCAGAGTTGGCCTACAGCTTCCCACTGGACAGCAACCCCGGTTGGGCCACCGAAGGTCTGTGGGCTTTCGGCCAGCCTACAGGTGGCGGTAGCCACAACGGCGACCCCAACGCCGGTTATACCGGTGACAACGTCTACGGATACAACCTCGACGGCGACTACACCAACGACATGCCGGCCTATCATCTGACCACCACGCCGATTGATTGCAGTGACTTATGCGCGGTCGAACTGCGCTTTTGGAGGTGGGTGGGTGTTGAGTCATCTGATTACGACCGTGTTGCCGTCGAGGTCTCCACCAACGGTTCGACTTGGGCGACCATCGCGGAGAACCCCTCCTACCCCATCTCCGACGGGTCGTGGAAGCAGATGCTGCTCGACATCTCGAATATGGCGGATGGTGAGCCTGCGGTTTATGTTCGCTGGGTGATGGGCTCCACGGACGATTCGGTGACGTATCCCGGATGGAATCTTGACGATGTCGAAATCTGGGGTGTGGATACGGGGCAGTCCTCTCCCTGTGATCTCGATGCCGACGGCGACGTTGATCTGGACGACTTCAACATCTTTGCCGGTTGTTTGATTGGTCCCGAAGTTCCCGTGGAACCAGCCTGTGAACCGGCAGATTTTGACGGCGATGACGACGTAGACCTGCAAGACTTCGCAGTATTCCAGAACGCCTTCACCGGGTAGCTTGGATTACTCATGAACGCAGAGGGAAATGGAAAATGGAATTCGTGAAACATTCTTTTGCGATATGGCGGAAAAGGCGGGTGGAACCCGCCCTACACCACTGGTCGGAACGATTGGGAGATGTTCCGAGTTCATTCTCCATTCTACATGCTCCCCTTCGGGTCGCCGCTAAACACCCTCACACGATTGCAACGAGGATGTTCCCTCCCCCATTTTCAATTTTCAATTTTCAATTTCCTCAATTCTCTGCGAGCGGTGAGATATATCCACAGGGTAGTGATGTCTGCCGGACTGATGCCGCTGATTCTGCCCGCCTGTCCCAAGGTTCGCGGGTTCACCGCTGAGAACTTCTCACGTGCTTCGATCCGCAACTCGTTGATGGCGGCGTAGTCCACGTTGGCGGGGATCTCCTGGGCTTCGAGATTGCGGAAACGCTCGATCTGGCGTTGCTGTCTGGCGAGATAACCAGAGTACTTGGCTTCGATCAACACCTGCAGGAGAACCTCATCGCCGAATCCCACAGCAGCGGTGCCAAGGATGTTTCGCAAGTCCTCGAGACGCGCCTCCGGGCGCCGAATCCACTCTGACAGCCGCCGGCCGTCGTAGGCTTGTTGCTCGCACAGTGAGCGCACATGGTGGATGTCCTCCATCTTGCGAACATGCCGGCCCCAGCGCGTGTCATCGACCAGCCCCAACTCTCTGCCGAGAGGGGTGAGACGCTGATCGGCGTTATCGCTCCGCAGGTGCAGGCGATACTCCGCCCGCGAGGTGAACATGCGGTAAGGCTCGGTTGGCGGACGGGTAATTAAATCGTCGATCATGACGCCGATGTAAGCCTGATCGCGGGTCAGCACCACCGGCGGTTTTGCGTCGAGCATGCGGGCAGCGTTGACTCCGGCAAGCAAACCCTGACCCGCCGCCTCCTCGTACCCGCTGGTCCCGTTGACCTGACCAGCCACGAACAGGCCTCGCACACGCTTGCTCTCCAACGAAGCCCACGTCTGATCTGTGGGAATAAAGTCATACTCGATGGCGTACCCCGGTTGTA
The DNA here is from genome assembly GCA_023133475.1 of Phycisphaerae bacterium. GTDB lineage: Bacteria > Planctomycetota > Phycisphaerae > UBA1845 > UBA1845 > JAAEQG01. The sequence goes on from JAGLWJ010000478.1 coordinate 13,380, forward strand.
GAATCCGCGCATTAGCCAGCCCCACAATGTTCTTGAGCATGTCTCGCTGCACGTCAGCCGGCAGAGAAGTCGCAATTCCATTGCAATAGATGCGTTCGCTGTCGCGTCCCTCGGGTTCGAGGAACAACTGGTGCCGCGGCTTATCGGCGAAGCGGACCACCTTATCTTCGATGCTCGGGCAATACCGAGGCCCCACCGACTGAATCTGACCAGTGTACAGAGGAGCCACACCCAAATTCGCCCGGATAAGTTCGTGTGTCTTTGCGTTGGTATAGGTGATCCAACAGCAAACCTGCGACTGCTCCACCCGATCGTTCATAAAGGAAAACGCTGCCGGGTTGGTATCCCCGGGTTGCTCTTCCAGCAGATCGAAATCAACCGTATCCCGATGCACCCGCGGCGGGGTGCCGGTCTTAAGCCGCTCCAGCCGGAATCCCAAACCCAGCAGGCAATGGCTGAGGGCTACAGCCGCCGGTTCACCAACCCGCCCGCCGACGGTCTGGGTGGTGCCGCAGTGCATCAGTCCACGCATGAACGTGCCCGCCGTGATCACAACAGCCCGCGCGGGGAACACTCTGCCGTCTTCCAACCTGACGCCTCGGGCCATCGGCATGGTGGCCCCGCCGGTAGTCTCGTCACCGGTGAGGATGTCCGCAACACATCCTTCGATGATCTCGATGTTGGAGTGGTTATCGAGCCGACGTTTGAGTTCGGCGGTGTAGTGCGTCCCATCCGCCTGGGCACGTGGAGCCCACACCGCCGGCCCCTTGCTCTGGTTAAGCGTGCGGAATTGGATGCCGGTCGCGTCGATCACCAGGCCCATCAGCCCGCCGAGCGCATCGACTTCGCGGACCATCTGCCCTTTGCCCAGCCCACCGATAGCGGGGTTGCAGGACATCCGCCCAATCGCTTCGGCGTCGATGGTCACCAGGGCGACATGCGCCCCCAGATTGGCACCTGCCCAGGCTGCTTCAGCCCCGGCATGGCCACCGCCGATTACCACAATGTCGTAGTGTGTACTCACTGCTCGTTGGGAGCTATCAGCTATCAGCCATCAGCCATTCGTTTGGAGTATACATTCAGTGAACCCGTGGTGTAAAGGCAAGAAATGTAGGGCGGGTTCCACCCGCCGAAGCAACTAATCCACTGCGGAGCACGCAGAGAATGGAAAATGGAAAATGGAAAATGGAAAATGTGGGGATGGAAACATTGTCGGTTGGGTGCACTCCTTTCTTCTCTGCGTTCTCTGCGTCTCTGCGTTCATGAAAAATGTGGGTCAGCGGCGACTGTAGGGCGGGTTTCACCCGCCGTTGTGGCATCGCGCGGTGGGTAGAACCCGTTCTACGTTTATTCTCCATTCTCCATTTCTTCTTACGGTCACGGTGTTGATTCGGGGTTTTCGAGCAGTTTGCGAAGATCGTCCCCGGTATGGTGCTGAGCAAGCACGCTCATGAGCTGGTCGAGTTGCTCGAGGCGTTGGAAGGCGATCTGCTTCACTGCCTCGAAGTGGACCGACTTGTTAATGCGAGCCTCCCAGAAGTGGAACTCGCGCTGACGCTTCCAAGTCTGGAGGGTGGCTTCGATGCCCTTGCCTTCAAAGGAATGGCGTCGGATCATGTTCCACAGCAACAGGCTTCCGATCTCGTCCAGGTTATCGGCATCGGCGAGGATTCGGGCTTCCAGAGCTCGCTTGTGGCGATCGTTGAGCTGTCGCACCAGCATGGCGGCGGCTTCAAGCGATCGGGGCTTGAGCCGCCCTGCCAGCGACTTGGTGAGCATAACGGCGCCCAGTTCACGCTGCAGCTCGGAAGTGGGGCCGCAGAGGACTTCCAAACGGTGGACGGTGCCCTGGCAGACCTGCTGGACCCAGCCGGCTTCGTGATAAAAAGCCGCGGCTTCGAGGGCGTCGTAGTCGAGCTTTCGCCTGGGCACCCCGGGCAGTTTGGCGATTTGCCGGGCATTTTGCGCCACTCGCCGGCAATGCTCCCACAGAAATACGTCCTGATTCCCACCTTCGCCGGTAAAAATCAGATCGCCTTTGGCGCAATCACAAATGGGGACTTGCTCTACCATGGGTTTTCAACAACGTCTGAGAGACGGGACTTCCCCCCTACCCACGTCGCAACCGTTCGTCGAACCCTACCGACAACGGCTCTGCCACGCAGGTTCCGCCTTCTTCTTCCCTCCGCTCAGAAGCACCACTGTTGACTCGCCCGCCGACAGACGGGCACTACCGCCACACCGAAACTTCCCATTCAGGTGCCTCTCCCTACCCAATAGGTATTACCACAACTACCGGCATTCTTTCACACCGGGTCAACCAGCGGCGGCCACACACAGCCGTGCTTCAATCCATTCATATGTACCGAAATCGGACAGGCATAGCAAGACCTATCTTAAGTGGGTGTTTGAAAAGCTATCAGCTATCAGCCAAAAGACCAAAGGGAACGGCGCCGGAATATAGCCCAGAGGGATGCTTTTGGCTGATAGCTGATAATGCTAGCCCAAGTTCCGCAAACTTGTGGTTCATCCGACTAAAGCGTACTT
>JAGLWJ010000479.1 GCA_023133475.1 Phycisphaerae bacterium
TGGTCCTTGACCATGCCACCCGCCATCTTGCGATGACGCTACCTGGCAGTTCTCTGCGTCTCTGCGTCTCTGCGTTCATGAAAAATCCGGGTTAGGGACCCACAAGGGCCTTCTCGAATTCCGCGTAGTCGCCAAGATCGACGTCGTTGTCGCTGTCGAAATCCATCACCCGGCACGGCAGACTCATCAGCCCGCCCGGGTCGGTAAAACAGCCCTGGAAGGCGGCGAAGTCCTTCAGGTCCACATCGGCATCACGGTCATAATCACCACGCCGCTGAAGCTCGAAATCGACAAACGAGTGTGTCTCGAAAAGGTTGGTCCAGGTTCCACTGAACTCCGCACCATCGGAGCCATCGGTGTTGGAGAAGGTGATGTTTATCCCAATCACCCGACCGCCAAGCAAAGTCAGCCCGTTCACCACCGACGCGTCGGAGGGATACCAGGTATACGCCGCCCCCTGAGGAAGCGTCCGCGACACCTTCACCTCCGTGCGATAAACCGGGCCAAGCAGCGTAGTCGATGCCACCTCGGCGCCGGGAATCACTGCCGAACCCCATACCTCGACATCCGAGGCATTGTGATATGTATAGATATGGTGCCCGTCCGCCCACGAATCGCCGATGTGGTTTTCCTTGTTGTCGGGGTTGCCGGTATCGGTGTGGCCCATGACGTGGCGGACCGGGGACTCGAACCGCCCGTCCTCGCCACTGCCGTCAATCGAAATCTTGAACCGCAAAGACCGGTTGGACTGAAAGGCGAAGTAGATCGCCTCGTCATTGTACACCATGTAGGTTGTCAGGCTGAAGTCGGCGGCGTTCTTGGTGAAGTAGTAACCCGGTATCGCACATTTCTGCCAGTCCGACTCGTCGATCACACCATTGATGGTGATGACGTTGGTCGTCTGGGGAATCACGCAGGGGACGGGGTAAATCGGTTGATGGTCCATCCCGTCCTCGGTCCCGTCCCCGTCGGTGTCGGTGCTGTTAGGGTCAGCCCCCCGGAAGTTGTAGGCGCTGAACTCCGCCAGGTCGTCCAGTCCGTCACCGTCGGTGTCCGATTTGTTTCGATTCGATCCGAAGCGGGCTTCGTCTCCCCACACCCGCGAGTCATCGTCCGGCAATCCGTCGTGGTCTATGTCGATGCACTCGATGTACCCGTCGTATGGTGCGGGGTACAACAGCCAATCGTCGCCATACCCGCGGTTGGTCATGGCAATTCCGTCCCAATGCGTTCCCCAATCGACATGCCATCCGGTCGGCCCCAGCGGGTCCGGGTAGCACCACGGGAAATGGCAGAAGAGCACCTCCGGGGTGCCGGCGGTGCGGTTCTCCATCGCCTCCAGGGCGTGGTGCATCTCGTGCGTGAAGGTCCAGGCGATAGTGTAATTGACGTTGGGGTCCTTGCCCGGATACGGCGTGCTGCAAACCGTGCCCAATCCGGCGCAGGTGCTGCCGAAGACCACATAGCCGCCAAAACACCCGTCGAGATCCTTGCCCGCCAGAAATGCCAGGTCGTATTGGTCGTCCTGCATACCACGACTACGCAGGTCGTCTTGTAGGCTGCTGTTGTACCAGTTTCCGCCGGGGGGATAGGCGTCTATGTACATCCAGGTGGTATCCATATTGAATGCGCAAGCGGTGGTCCGCCAGTAGAACTCGATCGCCTTCTCCAGCCCGGCGGTCATCTGTGCCACCTCGGCGGAGGTGTATCCGGCAGTGTAGAAGACTATCAGCAACTCGCGATTGGCGTGCATCGAGTAGAACAACGGGTTGGTCTCGAGCGTGGTGCCTTGCTCGGTGGTGAAGTGGCTGATCTGCGCACCGTTGCCGTCGATGGCCACCACCTTGTAGTAGTAGGTTTCCCCCGGAGTGAGATTGTAGTCGGTGAACGAGGTGCGGACCAGAACTCGCTTGCTGGGGTCCGGGGGATAGAGCGTTCCGGCTGTGCGGCGGTAGACCTCGTATCCGGCGATGTGCTCGCCAACTACCTCGTCCCACTCCACCAACGCCGTCGAGTAGAATCCGCCAACGTGCAGGTTGGCAGGTGCGGCAAGCGTGGGGTGCACGTTGAGCACCGCGTCGGGAGCGTGAAGCGAACCGAACTGGGCACGGATGGCTGTCAGCCCAACCAGCAAAGCCTCACACAGACCCGTCGAAGCCCCAATACTGGCCACCTGCGGAAGGGCGGAACTCCACTGCACCTTGTCGGTGAGGTCGTAAGTCCTGCCGTCAGCCCCCAGACCGTTGCAGATGTATTGCCAGACCTGTCCGGGGTACAGGATGTTGTCATCCGGGTCTATCGAGAGCGAGTTGATCACCACCTCGCCGTGCAACTCCCACCCGCGAATGTGCACGTAGCCGTCGCCGTGAAGGCGTTCAGCCGTGTATTTGAAGATGTAGGCGGTTTTTGGGGTGCCCAGCACCACATGGGAGATGACCATATTATCCGCTCCCGTCGGTGGGACGATAAGCTCCCAACTCCCCGTCTGATTCTCCATGTCGTAGGCGGTGTCGGCGCTTTCCACCTGCCAGAGGTAAGCCGGTGAACCCGACGAGTTGCTGAACATGGTCTTGAACTCGTGGACAGTCTGGGCCTGAACGAATGTCACCTCGACCACGGCGGGATTGATATTCGGCGTTCGGTACAGTGTGCCCCAGTCCCCGTCGAACAGCTCATTGGTTCCTCCGGTGCTCGACTCCGTCGCAACGACCGTCGCATCTCCGTCATCCACCATTGCGTTGATGTTCAGCCGTGCGACCAGCGTTTCCGACGCACCGGCACTGCCCACGCCAACCACCGCAACGACACCATAAACAAACAATACGCGCAAAGTTCTCATCGTGTACACCCCGTAATCGTGTGACCCATTGCCAATCCGCCCTCCGAAAGACCGGACCCGATTTACCAAACAGATATTACCACGGGCGTGCCCGCCAATCAACCCAAGCCGCTCCCCAATCAGTACCGCGACCGTAAGGGAGCGGCCGGGCTGGGTGAAACTCGCCCTGCATCTGCCCGGCTATGTGGACGTGAAATGGCCGAACCGATACAATGCACCGCTCTTTGGCTGAGACCGCTCACCTCAGACGCGCCGCTTGCCGAAACGAGCGGCGTGGGGAAGGCGTCCCGCGGGCGACGACGGGTTGCGGAAGAAAACCAGTTGACAGAAAAACAAGACAGAGGAAACCAAGCATGATTAAACCACACGGATCGGACACTCTCAATCCACGCTATGTACGCAATGACACCGAGCGGGCTGCTCTGCTCAAGGAGGCTCAAGGGTTGCCGGGCTTGGTGATCTGCTCTGCCGCCGCCGCTAACGCGGTGATGCTGGGCAGCGGATACTTCAACCCGCTAACCGGCTACATGAACCTCGCCGATGCACTCGGCGCTGCCGAGAAGATGACCCTGCCTTCCGGGCTCTTTTGGCCTGTGCCCATCATGAACGTCGTCAGGGCTGAACAGGTGACCGACGAGATTCGTCAGGCCAAGCGGATTGCGTTGCGCGATCCAAACGTTGAGGGGAATCCGGTCCTGGCAGTGATGGATGTGGAAGCCATCGAGGAAATCTCCGATGCCCAGATGACCACCTTTGTCGAGCACACCTTCCGCACGCATGATAAGGAGCATCCTGGGGTGGCGGCTTTCACTTCGGTGGGCAATGTGGCATTGTCAGGCCCGATTCAGGTGCTCAACTTCTCTTACTTTGCCCAGGATTTTCCGGGGACTTTCCGCACCGCCTGGCAAATCCGTGACGAGATTACCGAGCAGGGTTGGGAGAAGGTGGTCGCGTTCCAGACCCGCAACCCGATGCACCGGGCTCACGAAGAGCTGTGCAAGATGGCCAAGCAGGCAGCCGGGGCGGACGGTATTCTGATCCACATGTTGCTGGGCAAGTTGAAAAAGGGCGACATCCCAGCCGACGTGCGTGATGCCGCCATCCGCAAGATGGTCGAGTTGTACTTCCCGCCCCACACGGTCTCGGTCACCGGTTACGGATTCGACATGCTCTATGCCGGTCCACGTGAGGCGGTGTTGCACGCTGTTTTCCGTCAGAATTGCGGCTGCACGCACCTGATCGTCGGGCGCGATCATGCCGGGGTGGGCAAGTATTACGGCCCATTCGATGCTCAGGCGGTCTTTGACGACATCCCCGATGGTGCGTTGCGAATCGAGATTTTCCGTGCCGATCACACTGCCTGGTCCAAGAAGCTCGACAAGATAGTCATGATGCGCGACCACCCGGACCACAAGCCTGAAGACTACCTGTTTTTGTCGGGCACCAAGGTGCGCGATATGCTGGCAGCCGGCGAGGCATTGCCGGAGGAGTTCGCCAGACCGGAAGTTGCCGCCATCCTCGCCAGGCACTATCAAGGGGAATGAGGGATGTAGGGCGGGTTCTACCCGCCTTCTTGCCATGGCGCGGCGGGTGGAACCCGCAGGGAAAAATTGAGAATTGAGAATTGAGAATGTCGTGCAGGGGGCGTTCTCCTTACGACAGCTTAACCTCTTTCCAGGCAATACTCTGCATCTCTGCGTTCATGAATAGCACGGGATAACGCGAAGTTGTAGGGCGGGTGAAACCCGCCCTACAACTTCACGCTCCCCGTTGGGGAGCCGCTAAACGCTGTGGATTTGTCGTTGCCAAATACCCCGGCGTCGTGGCGAGTGTCTCCATTCTCAATTCTCCATTCCCTCCACGTGAGGATTCTCTGTGTTAGCGTAAAGGTTTGAGGTCCACCGCAGTGCGCATGCGGTTGATCTGTCCCCACAGTGCCGGGTCATTCCGCAAAAAGGAAACAAGATTGGCGGTGGAGACGCCAAGCAACTCCGCTGTCGTGGAGATCTGCACACCGCAACCAGCGAGCACATCCAGAATCTCACTGATGGCGTGATAATAGCGGTAGTCCTTCTGCCCCACGCATAGTTGGTGCGATCCGCAAATGCAACTCTTGAGCAAATTGCTCAGACGGTGAGATTGCGGATCGACGGCAACCCGTAGGGACAAAGCAATAGTCTTCCGCAGCCTGCGCAGAGCCCGAGCCTTGTTCTCATGCTGAGAGCGACTTTCCACACCGATGGCTGACAAACCTGACACCAGGTGACGCAACCGCACCGCCGAGGCGGTCTTGTTGCGTTTCTGCCCGCCGGGGCCACGAGCCCGATAAGTGTCCACCTGACACTGCGCCAACAAATCGGAATCGCCCAAAGCCAGATAACGAGCGGCTTGAGAATCCGCACACTCGCCCAAAGAGATTGATCCAATATCGTTCATCATCCGTATCATACTCTTTTGCGGCATTGCAGGACAGGTCTGATAAGTGCACCCAAAGGGACAAGAGGAGAAATCGTAAATATTCAGTAAACCCGTATGCGGAATAGCGTGGGGTTCGTGGCGGCAGGCTTGCGCTAGGCCCGGCATTTATGCCGGGTATTGAAGTGGTTGCCTTTGCCCCCCCGTTCCGCCCCGCCGCCTTCGGCGGCGGGGCGGAACGGGGGGGGATTCTTCGTTTGGCCTTCTCACCCGGCATAAATGCCGGGCCTAGCGCGACCCGTCGAAACGCGAAACTGTTTCGCCGAAAACGGCACTAGCAATGTCATACTAGAAAGAAGTTACAGCCAAATTGGGGCGTGTCGGGGTTTTGACAGTGTGCCTATTATCAGTTCAACGCTGATTTCGGGAACTCCCTACCTCTCAACTCTCTGCGGTCTCCGCGTGCTCCGCGGTGAAGTATCCGGGTTGGTGGATTCCACCTCGCTCCGCGAGGCTCCACCCACCCTACATATCCAGAGCGCTGCCACCGTTCCGCAAGTGTTGCCACAAGTCGAGCCTCCGGCAAACCGATAACTCAGTCAACATATGCGGACAAGACACCGCATCAGGCTGGTGAATGGAGGACCACCCCATGAGATCATCCTTTGCTCGTTTTGCCGGGATACTCCTCATAACAGTGACAACAACCGTCGGGTGCCGATCGCTCTATGACAGCCCGGATACCAACAACGCAAGCCGCACTAGTGGGGCCATCACCACCGATACCCCCGGCTCGGCAGATGACCCATTTAGCTCCGCTACCGGGTTTTTCTCCGCCGGCGGCAATGATGTGCCCGGCGGCACGCCGGCGAGGCCCGGAAAACAGGAAGCCGAAGAAGGCGAAGAAACCGCCAGCCACTTCCGAGCCATCCAGATCGACCCGCTCTACGAAGCTACCGCCGGGCCAAAATTCGTCATGCCGTTCGACATCGATAACGATGGGCTGATGGACCTGCTCACCGGATGGAACCAAAGTCAGCCGGTGCAAATCCTCCTCCAACGCCGTGACCAGGACGGTGAACTCTACTTCGTGACGGTCAACATGGGCGGAACCGCTCCAATCGCATTGATCGGAGACCTGGACATGGCGGACTTCAACGGCGACGGATGGCTGGATATCGCCGTTCTGGTCAAGGAAACCGGCTCCGTAGGCGTGTGCCCCACGCCCGGCGAAACCAGCCCGTTCAAAACCCTCGACAGTGACGGTATGGGCATGGTGCAGATTCTGTTCAGCCCGGGCAATGCGGCTGAAATCACCGACGGCGATGCCTGGCAGGAAGTGCGCCTGGAACGCTCACACTTGCCCGGGCGCAGAGATGTCGAAATACAAGACGCTCGGGCTTTCCCGGAATTCAACGGCTATACAGGAATCGCAGTGGGCGAGATCGACGGGATCAATGGGCCTGATATTGTGGTGGCCTACAACCCCGCCAAATGCGAGTACTACGGCGACGAACCCACCCCGATCAACCGAATCGTGCTCTACACTAATCCCGGCGGGCAGAACATGTATGAGTCGGGGATTCTTCCATTCTCCGTCATTGCCGTCGGCAACGCCCCCGCGCAGGTTCCCGTCACCGGGGTCATGGTCACCCTCGACGCCGGCGGGAGCTTCTCCCAGATGGGGATAGCCGGTCTTGGCCCCTACATCGCAGACGTCAACTCGACGTGGTCCCAGACATCCGGCGAATCCGTCAACCTCTCCGTCTCCCCAGGCAATCCCCATCAGGCGACTTTCACCGCGCCAACCACGGATACGACGCTGGGCTTTTTGTTGTATGTCGAATCGGGTGGCGCATCGGATTTCGAGCATGTCAATGTAGTGGTGGGAGAGCCTGCCAACCTGCCGCCTGTAATAGAGGCCAGCGAAGACCAGACGGTAGTGGCTGATGTGGGCAACCCGGGGTCGGTCGTGGTGCGGATGTCCGCTATCGCAAGCGATCCCAACGGCGATACGCTCACCTATGCGTGGGCACAGGTGAGTGGTGATCCGGTGGCTTTGTCCGGAGCCGGCAGTTCCACCGCCAACTTCAAAGCCCCCCCATCCGGGGGCGAGTTGCGATTCCGCGTCACGGTAACCGACGGAACATTGATCGCTTCAGACCTGGTGGTGATCACTGCCGGAATGTGGTCCCCGGTGGTATTGGAGACGGCAGCAGCCCGAGCCGGTGACGTCCATGTGCAGGACATCGACCTCGACGACGACAACGACATACTGTTCACCTTCCCCGACGCCATAACCTCGAACATTGCCTGGGTCCGCAACCCGGTCGACCAACTAGGCCCACAAGGCACGTTGGTTCGCTCGAACTGGCAGAGCAGGCCTGTGGGGCAGGTGGATTCCTACGCCGACATGGTGACTTTGGGCGACATCGACATGGACGGGTTCGATGATGTTCTGGTGCGGTCGGCTGAGGGTCCCATCGTGCAATGGTTCCGCCATCCCGGGTCCCCGGAAAGCTGCACCAGCGATGCGGACTGCGGCGACAGCGAAATTTGCATCGAGGGGCTGTGTGTTTTAGAGCCGATCTTCCCACCGCCCAATCCCGCCCCACCGCGGGTCACCCCCGATCGTTTCAACTTCCCGTGGGAGGTTTACACCATAGGCCAATATGCTTTCGGCAAACCTGCGGGTATCGCCATCGGCGATCTGAACGGCGACGGGCTCAACGAGGTTGCGGTGGCTGCCGGGGGTGTGGTCTGCTGGTACGACGCCTTGTTGGCCCAGAGCAGGTACGCCATGTGGTACGAGAATTTCGTAGTGGACGACACCAAAGCCAACGGAGCCACCGACGACCCCAGCGACCCCAACTTTCAGGACTCAGGCACGGTGATTTTCAATCTGAGCATCATCGACATCGACGACGACGGATACGGCGACATCTTCGCCACCTTTGATCGGCGGGTGGAAAGCGGTTTGGCCGACGACACCCTGGTCTGGTTTCGCAATACTCTGGGTGACCAAACCGACACCGCGACGCCCGACCCGGAACCGGAGACGTGCCCGGCTCCGAAACGTTAGGCCCGGATAATTCATGAACGCAGAGACGCAGAGAACGCAGAGATGGGTGGCCCACCGCTTTAGCGGTGGGGGGTGGGTGGCCCACCGCTTTAGCGGTGGGGGGGTGGGTGGCCCATCGCTTTAGCGGTGGGGGACGCGAATATACCTGACGCGATTCGTGTCCCCCACGGCTAAAGCCATGGGCCACCCAGCCATCAGTACATGTGTCACGGAGCACTAGATATAGCGGATACCCCAACGAAGGGGATACCTCCTCAGCGGAATTCGGAGACAGTGGACATGAAGTCACGTCCTAATACGGGTTTTGGGTTCTTGTTGATTGGGATCATTCTGTTCCTCGGCTGCCGGTCGATGTACCTCGATACGCAAACCGACGGCGACGCTACGGGAAGCGGGTTCGCCGCAACAGGTGTGGCCGGTAGTTTCTTCAAGGCGATCCAGATAGACCCGCGGAGTGAGGACTCCGCCGGCCCGGTGTTTGTCGTGGCGGGGGATTTGGACGGCGATTCCCTGATGGACCTGGTCAGTGCGTGGAACGAGTCCCAGCCGATCCAGGCTCACCTGCAACGCCGCAACGCCGCGGGGGAGATTGCCTTCGAGACGGTGCCGCTGGGCGGAACCGCGCCAATCGCTCGAGTGGCGGGGCTGGAGTTGGCTGACATGGACGCCGACGGGTGGTTGGATGTCGTGGTGCTTGTCAAGGATACCGGGCAGGTGGCCAGTTGCGATGAGTCACGCGAGGATTGCGACGTGACCGACAACGGCGGGCGAATCGAAGGGGCCATCGAGGGCGGAATCATCATCTTCTACAACCCGCAAGACACCACCGGAGTGCCTTGGAGCGTCACCAAGTTGACCACGTCGTTCCTCGCTGGGCGCGATGAGGGGGAGTCGCTCGAAGAGGGGGGCTACACCAGTCTGGCTGTCGGCGAGATCGACGGGATCAACGGCCCGGACATCGTGGTGGCGTTCAACTCTGCCGAGGGTAACGCGGAGTTGCCACTCGAACCCGCCGACGGGCTGCCGCAACTCAACAGCGTCGACCTGTGGGCCAACCCGGGACCCGACCAGGCCCGCAAGGGCGAGCAGTGGTCGCGAGCCATGATCTATGCGGACCTCCCTCCGGTGGGAGCCTGCCGCATCCTGGACGTGGACCGCGACGGGGACATGGACGCGGTATGCACTTATCCGTCGGCAGCCAGCTCCAACGTGCGCTGGATTCCCAACCCGCTGGACCTTGGCGACCAGGCGAAGGTGTACGACTTTTGGGGTATAGGGGCGATGTACGCACCCGTCGGGCAGATCAGCACCGGCGCGGATTCACTGGCCATTGGCGACCTGGACAACGATGGCATCGACGACATCCTGGTGCGCTCGTCGCAAGGGCAGGTGGTTCAATGGTTCAAGGCTCCTGCCCTCCCTCCCTTTGACTTCATTCGCAGCCCCTGGCGTGTTTACACGCTGGCGGAGTTCCGCGAGCGGGAACCGCAGGCAATGGCGGTTGGCGATCTCACCGGGAACGGGCGGATGGAAGTGGCGGTCTCCGCCGAAGGTGCCGTTGCCTGGTTCGATTCTCAAGACGCCATGGATGAGTTCGATCAATGGGGCGAGACGCTCATTATTGACGACGCCCCCTCCGACACATCAGCAAACGCCGACCCGGACCCCAATGGGAACGACAATGCCGCCGGACTCAGTGACATGCTCGCACTGCTCACCGACCCGCAACAACAAAGCCAACCGGAGAACACCGTGACTCTGGTCAACAGCCTGCTGATTGCCGACATCGACGGCGACGGCCGAAACGACATGATCGGCACCCTGGACCGAACCGACGGCAGCGGGCTGACCAACGATGCGCTGATCCTGTTCCGCAATGAACGGAAGAATTGACGTTTCTTAACCGTTCACGGCCATTTCATGTGAGGTTGACAAGAATCGCCATTCTTGGTGCGTTCTCCATAGCTTGACAGTCACCCTCCGTGGTCCGCAAGGCTCTTTGGGCAGGTTTGGGTGGGTTTCGTGGGAGTAGGCTTGCGCTAGGCCCGGCATTTATGCCGGGTATTGGAGTGGTTGCCTTTATCCCCCCGTTCCGCCCCGCCGCCGAAGGCGGCGGGGCGGAACGGGGGGATTCTTCGTTCGGCCTTCTTACCCGGCATAAATGCCGGGCCTAGCGCGATGGCTTAGAGGATTTGCAGAAAAAACCGTGAACGGTTACGACATTTTTTATGGAACTTGGGATTCCTTCAGTTCCAGGCGGAGGATTTCGTCGGCTTTGCGGATGAGTTCGCGTCGGGCCTGGATGGCTTCGGGCGACAGTTCGGACTGGCGGATCAGAATCTCGACTTGCACTTCACCGGGTTTGGCGGGCAGTGCCAGCTTCGCCACATAAGGGTCCCGGCGTGGTTTTTTTGCCCTGTCGGCTTCGTCCGGCTGGGCGACGACCGCCCCGGGGTGATAGAACACCACCGCGTCTTCGGCGATGCGATAGCCCAGACCGGTCGCGGCGGCGATCTGCTCGAGGACTTCGCCCACGGTGGCCTCCTCCACCAACAACGAGAAGTTCTGACGGGTCCGGGGCGGCAGTGATGCCAACACACCGGGCTCATGCCGGACAGGCACATTCGCCCGACGGGCAAGTTGCTGCAAAGCCTCTATCAGCGGGCGATGCGTGCAACGCATGGATATGGGATGGCTCAACTGACGCCGAATCTGATTCTCCGACGAAAGAATCACGATCTTCTCGCCCTCGGGGAACCAGGCCCATCCCAGTGATTGACAGGCCAAGGTCAGCACCTGGTCCCCAGGGCCTGCACCGGTCCGGGTGACGGCGGTAGCCAACAGCGACCAGGGGTCCTCCACCTCCACGCGGAACTGAAGGCGGCTGCGCAGCGTTTCGGGAGCCTGAACCGCCGCCGGCCAATCGGTCTCGCGCACGAAGGCAATCCCGTCGAGTTCCGCCCAAGTGGCCCGCCGCCCGATACGCAACAAAGCCGGCTTGGGAAACACACGCACACCATCGGCGGTTACCTCGAAGGTCATCCCCAGAGGTTGCAAAAAACGTGCCATCCCTTCACGCAACGAGAGGTTCTTCAGGATCACGGACACCTGTGTGCTGCTCCCATAAGGAAGCAAATCAACAGACCCGGGCACGATATCGATATCGACCCCGGTTTCCGCCGTTAGCGTGCCCAGGGCTTCGAGCACCGGAGTGTCCTCGATTTCAAACTGCATGGTCTGATCGAGTGCCTGTTCGATAAGAACGATTTTGCCCGGGTCGCCGGCCCCCAGAAGGGTGACTACACTCACAAATGCCGTCAGTAGTTTCATCATATAACTCCAGTACATCCTTGCATTAGAAGGGTTGTTGAAAAACCCCGTACCGCAGACTTCCAGCCTGCACCATGGCCACTAAAACGCGGCGTATCGGTTGTTGTGCAGGCTGGAAGCCTGCGATACGAGTTTCTCTACATCCTCTTAGAAATATGGGCTGACCTCTTGCGTATCCCAGGAGCGATCAAACGGTTCGGCACCGGCAGCCGCGATAACGTAGGACTTGCTCGAAAAAGCCTCCACCAACACATCTGACGGTGGTATGCGTTTCTGCCGCACCACGACCACGACAGCCTCACCAGTTGCGGAGGCGGCTGATCCAGCGGGGCGATTGACCTGCACCATCGCTTGCGGGGCCGGCATCATCGGCTGCCCACCCTCACGAAAGAACATCACGTGGGCAGTGCAAACCAGGGCAATCACCGCCGCCGCCGCCAGCGGGGCGTACAGCCGATACGACACCCAACGCGATTTTCGAGCCACACGCAGCTTGCGCCGGCGACCTGCCTCCCACGTAAAACGTTGCCAGTCCAATTCCGGGCCGCTCTCTCTCAGCGAAAGGATCAACCCCTCAGCCTGGCGATAAGATTCGAGCAGGTCAGCCAACTCCGGATCGTCGCGTAGGGCGACTTCAAACTGCCGTCGCTCCGCGACCGTCAGATCGCCGTCCATATAGCGGCTGACCATAAACTCGCGGTCGTCGTAGTTGGGCTGCTCTTGAGTCACCGGCAATATCTCCGTTCAGCCCATAAAATCAGCCAGCATTTTCCTCATGGCTTTACGGGCCTGGAAAACATTCCACTTCACCAGCTCGATGCTGCATTCCATCATCTGAGCCACCTCTTTCTGCGGGATGCCCTCGACACTGAACAGCGTCAAAGCCACCCGCTGCCTCTCCGGAAGGCGTTGCAAAGCCTGCTCGATGGCGGTGGAGAGGTCCTCGACGTCCACCGCCTCGGAGGGTGGGGACGAGGTCAGACGGGCTGCATCACTGGCCCGTCGAAAACCCTCCACCCCATCGCCGAAGGCTTCCAGCGATACGGACGAAGCCGTCTTCCGCGACCGCCGGTAGTTCAACGACAAATTGCTGACGATCCGCATCAGCCACGGGCCAAACCGCCGCGGGTCCTGCAAGGAACTCAAGCCGCGGTAGGCCCGCAAAAACGCATCCTGGGCAATGTCCGCCGCAGAGTGCGTGTCGCCGACCAACCGATAAGCCACCCCCACCGCCTGACGTTGATACTTGTGCACCAACTCGTCGAAGGCATCCGCTTCATCGCGGAGCGTGCGGGCGACCGCCTCGGCATCGTTCCGGCAAGGGTCATTCCCCTGCTGCTCGGCTTCGTACTTATTTTTAGACACGCCCCGATGATTCCAGTTAGCAGCCCACAACCAAACCTTTCCAATAAACCGAGCCTAGACAACCCCGACCACAGTGTCAATCACGACCACGGCGGAGCACTTGGGGTGGGGGACGGATCATACCGCAGGCATCCGATCAGTACCGCGACCGTAAGGGAGCGGCCAATCCAAGTAGGGCCGCTCCCTTACGGTCGCGGTACTGATTGGTTCGAGCCCAAAAGGCGGGTGGAACCCGCCCTACAACCTGAATGCCGCAAGTGACAATCGCTTGTCGTGGAATGATTCCAACGGGATATCGCTTGCAATGGCGGGGGTGTGTCGCCTAGACTGGCAGTGGAGAGTGAGTCTGCATATGGGAGGATCCCGTTTCAGGCTCATGCCCGGGAGGTTGCGCAATGCTGCTTTCAAGCAGAATTATAAATAGTGGACTTGTGCTGATATGCGGGTTGCTTTTATCCGCCGGTTCGAGTTGGGCCCAGCTTTCCAGCGATGACATCGCCACGTTGCACAAGCAAGGCCAAGCTGAGGGTTGGACTTTCTCGGTCGGTGAGAATGGGGCTACGGATTACCCATTGCACGTGCTGTGCGGGGCGGTGGAACCGCCGGATTGGCAGACCGGAGCCGATTTCGACCCCTGCACCCCCAGCCGTGGTCTGCCGGGCGCTTTCGATTGGCGCGATTACAATGGTTATCCGACGGTGCCCGTCAAACATCAGGGCGGGTGCGGTAGTTGCTGGGCGTTTGCGGCAATTGGAGTGGTGGAGAACGCCATCCGCATCAAGGATGGGATAATCACCGATCTTTCCGAGCAATGGTTAATCAGTTGCACCAGTTCGGGCAGTTGCAGCGGGGGTTGGCCTTCCGCCGCCTTTCGCTACATCAGCCGCAACGGGCGCCAGGACTTCTGCGGCAACGGAGGCGCAGTCCTCGAGCATGGGACGGGCGGGTTCCCCTATGAAGCCTGGAACGCACCATGCAATTGCCCCTACTGGCATATGCACTTTATTGAATCATGGTCATACGTGGGGAACTACTGGGAATCGCCGCCCGTCGAGCAGATCAAACAAGCAATCCACGACCATGGGCCGGTGGCAACACAGGTTTACGTCAACAGTGCGTTCCATGCCTACTCGCCCACAGGCCAACACGATCGGGTGTTCAATGCCTGCGATGACCAGTGGGTCAACCACAGCGTGGTGTTGGTGGGATGGGACGACAACCTGGGTTCCGACGGTGTGTGGATTTTGCGAAACTCGTGGGGGACCGGCTGGGGCATTGACGGGTACATGCTCATCGAGTACGGCTGCTCGAATGTCGGCTATCGCACAAGCTATGTGAATTACCTGGGCGAGGACTGCAATGACAATGACATCCCCGACCCGTGCGATCTTGACTGCGGTGAGCCCGGTTACCCATGTGACGTTCCGGGGTGTGGGCAAAGTGAGGACTGCAACTTCAACGGCTTTCCCGATGAGTGCGAATCGCAGGCGGACTGCAACAACAACGGCGTGCAGGACATTTGCGATATCTATATGGGCACCAGTGCGGACTGCCAACCGAACTCCATCCCGGACGAATGCGAACTGGCTGACGGCGACTGCAATCTCAACATGGTGCCCGACGATTGCGACGTGCTGGGGGGGGCCAGTGAGGATTGTCAGCCCAACGGCATCCCCGACGAGTGTGAGTTGGGGGTGAACGATTGCAATAACAACAACGTCCCGGACGAATGCGACAGGGATTGCAATACCAACGGCGTCCCCGACGAATGCGACGTCACCAGCGGGGCCAGCCCGGATTGCAACAACAACATGCGCCCCGATGAGTGTGACGTGGAGCGTCACTACAACTTGTGGGACGGGTTCAATTCGATTCCCAAGGGGACCGGCATGGACGGTTTCGACGCGATTCCGTCTGAGGGCGGGGATGGGAGCTATTGGCTCAATCCGCAGGATACCGCGAAAATCTGGTGGCAGGGGTGTGAAGGGGGCAGCCTGACCGACCGCGCGGTGCAGATCAGCGTGCCGGGCGAGAGCGGCACCGCCGACCAATGGTATCTGACCAGTGAGCACTTCCGCACCGACGGCGGGGCGTTGCCGCTGGAGGAGCAAGTCTACAGGATGACTTTCAGGGTGAAGCCGGGGCTTAACGACAATCCCGGCATCGACTGGGAGTTCTCCATCCGCGACGACGAGAACAACAGCCACCGCAGAGTGATTCTGGTCCGTTTTTGCTCGACGGCTTCGTCCCTTTTGCCGGGGTCGATTGTGGTGGAGTTCCCGCGGAACCAGTATATCGACACCGGAGTGGCGGTGGTGGTCGATCCCCCGACCTGCTATGACTTCGAGGTCGTGTTGACCAACCATTACGACGGGTCCGACAGCACGGTGGAATTGTACATTGACGGTCTCCGCAGGGTCACGCAGGAGCAGACCCTGGACGACGGTGCGCGACGGATGGACTATTTCCAGGTGGACACCGTGCTCAACGGATCGGGCAGCAGCGCAATTGCGACATTGAAGCTGGATCATTTTGATCTGTGGTTGACCGGAGGCAGTTCGGTCGCCCCCGAGCAGATACCTGATTGCAACGACAACAGCGTGTTTGACGAATGCGACGTGGTCGTCGGCGGGGACTTCGATGCCGACGGTGACATTGCCCTGCCCGACTATCAGGGCCTGGTGGACTGCATTTCCGGCCCGGGCTGTTCACCGGGCCCGGCTGTGCCCGAATGTGCGGGCATGTGTCTGGGCGCATTCGATTTTGATGGTGATGCCGACATCGATCTGGCGGACCTGGCCAATTTCCAGCGTGCCTTTACCGGTGTTCGTTAGCCCGGATATTTCACCGCGGAGCACCCATGGCAGGTTCGGATCAACTACCGAGCGCAGGGCCACGCAAGCGTGGTCAGGGTGTCTGACACCATCGTACCGCCGGCTTCCAGCCGGCAG